>JAKADK010000020.1 GCA_021820665.1 Actinomycetes bacterium
TCGAGCCCACTCCGGTACCCAGAGCCGACCCGGAAGGTGCTCATCGGCGCACTGGACAGCTTCGAGCAAAAGGTCTCGTCCCGAGCCACGGCCGAGGAGTTCCTCAAGGCCCAGAGTGTCCGGTCCAGCAAGCGCAAGAAGGCGGTGGCGGCGTGAACGGCAACTCCGCTGTGCTCGTCACCGATGTCGACGGGTTCACCGGGGTGCGTCTCCGGTTTCCCTATGACGCCGAGCACCCGACGCTTCAGGTCAAACGGCACCCGGTGCTCCTGCGCGAATGGGTCAAGGACTTTCCTGGGGCAAAGTGGGACACAAAGACGAAGGCGTGGATCATCCCCGACGTGACAGACATCCCACGAGGGAGCCTCACAGCAGCCGGGTTTATCACCACGCATCCCGACGGCAGCCGGGCCGTACCCAGTGACCTCACCCGGGATATACCACCTCCCGTACCCCTGGCCATCCCCGACGCAGCGCACTGCGAGCTTCCCAAGTGGTTCGGATTGCCGCTCTATCCGTATCAGCTCGCCGGAGCCATCGACGTTGTGCTGGGCAAACGGATCCTCGCCGACGCACCAGGTGTAGGGAAGACCCGGACAAGCCTGGCAGCCGCGGCGATGCTCGGGGCCTCACGCATCCTGGTGCTCTGCCCGCCGGTCGTCACGACCCATTGGGTCAGGGAGATCACGGCCAGCGGGATACCGGCACACCTGCCAGCCGATCCGCCAGCCGATCCGCCTCTGAGGTCGGCGCCAGGGGAGAACACCATCAACCAAGTCCCACCGGAGGACACACGCTCCCCTGGCGCCAACCCCAGGTTATCCAATTTGACCACAAAACAACAGAATGCAGGGCAATCAGGAATTGTGGAATCAGGAATTGTCGTCGTCAAGACCGGTGCCAAGCAGCCCGAGCTGCCCCGCTCCGGCGTGGTCGTCGCCAGTGCTGCGCTGGTTGCCAACCGGCCTGCATTGGCGAGAGAGTTGGCCGAATGGCGGCCTGAGGTATTCATCTACGACGAGGCGCATGGCGCAAAAACTTGGGGGTCGAGACGGTCTCGGGTATTCCGGAGACTGGCAAAGTCGTGCTCGGTCACCATCCCCACGACCGGCACACCCATGATGGCCTCCCCGCTGGAGCTGGCACCGCTGCTGGACATGACGTGGATGCTCGGCACTCGATTCGGGTCATATCTGGACTTCCGTGACACCTACACCCACCCGACCAAGTGGGGTTGGAAGCCCAATCGAGACGCACTCCCCCAACTCCGCTCGATCCTGGAACTTGGTCTGTGGGTGCGCCGGACGAAGGAGGACGTGCTCAGCGACATGCCACCCAAGGTCCGCAACGCCATCTGGGTGGACGTTCCACTGGCAGCGTACGAGGCCGCCCTGGAGGAGGTCTACGCCGTCATCGCTGAGTGGGTCGAGGCGTACCGGGACGAGGCCGGGCACCTACCCGACGACGACACCATCACGGAATGGTGCTCCGGCCAGCTCTCGCTGGTAGCCCGCCTACGTCAGGCAGCCGGTCTGGCCAAGGTACCGGCCGCCACGGACCTCGTGGCCGACTGGCTCCAGGCGAATCCCGGTGCGCCGATCGTGCTCTGGGCGCACCACAAGACGGTAGTGGCAGCACTGGTCACGGCGTTGCAGGATCACCTCCCTACCGCTGAGCGGGTCGCCGTCATCGACGGGTCGGTCCCCGAGGAGGAGCGGGCCTCCATCGTGGACGCATTCCAGGCCGGCCGGGTGCGGGTGCTCGTCTGCTCCATCCAGGCCGCCGGGGTCGGTATCACGCTCACCAGGTCGTCGGAGGCCGTCTTCGTCGAGACAGACTGGACACCGGCGCTCATGGCCCAGGCCGAGGATCGGCAACATCGCATCGGCCAAGAGCACCCGGTCACCTACACGACCCTCGTCGCCAGCGGAACGCTCGACGAGCGGGTGCAGGCGGTGCTGGCAACCAAGGCACGGACGCTCGACGCTGTAATGGATGGCGATCACCGGGTGGGCGTGCAGGTGAACGGCCGGTTGATCGCCTCCGACATCCTGCGGGGCCTGGTGGACGAGGTCATCGCAAAACGGCGACCTCGTCGGGCCTCGGCTGCATAGGGAAGGTGTGGAACAGGCAGCAACTCCCGCCAGGCGCCCTTTTGCCCGTACCCCGGGACACGCCGTTCGTCGCCCCACTCCACAGTCCACTGGCCAACCCGCCAGGCGGCCCTCCAGCCGGCCCGCCGGCCAACCCGCCGGGAGCCCACCGGATGGCAGCACCGGGCCACCTCAACCGCCGAGGCGGCCTTTCGCACGCACCCAGAACCAGGCAATGCGGCCCTCTGTGCCAGCAACCGCCGGTCCATCCCCGGTGCAGCCCACTGACACGCCGGCCACCACCCCACGCCGATCTACCAGCCGATCTACCCCACGATCCGCCAAACTTCCCGCCCCACGATCCGCCATGCGGCCGGCCAAGCCTCGTAAGCCTCGTGAGGTCAAGCGGTATCGGCTCGAAGTCGACTCGACGCTTCCGCCCATCAGCCAGGCTGTCTCAATCTGGCTGGCGATCCTGGCATTCGCTCACGTCACCAACTCGACCGAGCTGGCTCGGATACCCGACGAGCTGGAGCTTTCCGACGAGCAGCGCTCCCTCCTGGTCGAGCATCGCCCTGTCCTGGGTCTGGTCGGCGGGCCTCGGCCCGTGATCTCGATCTCCTGTTGTCCACAGTGCGGCCGGTGGTCCCTCTCCGCCACTGGGGCAGGGTCGACCGGGTGCCGTCTCACCCTGGGATGTACGGGGAAGCCCCGGCGGGCGGTTGCTGCTAAAAAGCAGCTCATGGAAAAGCCGCTCTCTCTCGTCGTGAACAACGTCGGCTCGCAGACTGATCCGCCGGTGAATCCGCCATCCGATCCGTCGGATACCGCCCCAGCGGACCTTCTCGAACCCGACCATGATTCCCCAGTTTTCGTCGATTTTGGAGACGAGTACGTGAACGAGGGTGTCGGCGAGGACATTTCCGAAGATTTTCCGCTCTAACCGGAATTCGCCGCTCTCTAAGGAGGCATGACCCAGAGCCGTTCTCAGCCCCGTTCCTCGACCAGACGCTCGCAGCCCCGCCAAAAACCCGGTACGCCCACCGGCGGACAGTTCGCTCCCCGGAATCGCCCCGAGCCCGACGTGGAGCTGGGCGCTCTCCACGAGCCGTCCCCCCTCAAGGTCAGCGAGGTAGGGCTCTTCTCCTTCCACCGCAATCCCGACGGATCACCCGGTGGGCTTGTCGCACTGTCTGCCACCGTGGATTCCACCGCCACCGTAGGTGCTAACGCCATCGTGGCCGACCACGCTGAGGTGCGGGACACGAGCGCTGTCCTGGACCACGCCCGAGTCGTCGACAACGCCATCGTGACCGGAGGTTCGGTCGTCCGGGATGGAGCCGTGGTCGGTGGTTCGGCGGTCATAGAGGGCGGCTCGACCGTCTCCGGGTCGGCCGTCGTGGATCGGGAAGCCCTCATCACCGCCCAGTCCCTCGTCACCGGTGCGGTCCACGTCACGAACGACGCCCTCGTCGGCAAGAAGGAGATCGACGAGGGCGTCATCGACGACACTGCGACGTCGTCCCCGGTCACCTCCAACGGGCCGCATGACATCCCGGCGGCGTGGCTGGAAGAGGACGTTGGCCGCCCGTATGCGGGGAGGTTCGGCCGGGCGGCGCCGCTGGGCGCACCGGCTAGTTAGCTTCGCGTGATCCCGGCTTCCTTCAGCACGCTGGCGCTCACCCCGGCGGCACGCCATGCCTGGTAACCAATTCGCTTGCGGTCGGCATACTCCTTGGCCACGGCAATGAACTCCCGCTCGACGGTCTTCATAGTCTCGGCATCAGATCTCGCTGCCAGCTTGTTCTTGGCATCTTCTCGGTCCTGGAGGAGCTGGAGTCGCTTCAGCGGAGACGCGGTGGCGAGCTGCTTGTCGATGCTGGCGAGCTGCTTCTCGATGCTCTCCGGCGTGACTGGGCGACCTCGCCGCCGTTCGTCCGTCCCGACGAGTTCCAGGTACCGACGAACGGCGAGCCCCATCGCCCTACCAGCAGCGAGCGACGCCTTGTGCTCGTCGGTCATGGCCCTGGTCGACCGGCCATCGGCCTTCGGTGAATCGGCCTTCGTGTCGGCTACTGGCTTGGGGGCTACTGGCTTTTGGGCCGGTGGGGTTGCCGCCTTGGGGGCTACCGCTTTCGGGGCTAATGGCTTTGGGGCCGGTGACGCTGCTCCGGTTACCGTCTTCGGTTCTGCTGCGGGTGCGGTCGTTTGGATGGCCATGTGGCAATTATCGGCATATTTACGTTCATTCCGCAAACAGCCGCTCTCTACAGAGTCATGAACGAGTTTCTGCGTAAGCGCCAGCCCAAAGGCCAGCCAATCGGCGGGCAGTTTGCCTCAAAGTCCAACCCCGAGGCGGATATCGACCTCACCGGGGCGGAGCCAGCCCCAGAAGACCTTGCAGCAGTAGACGATTTCGTTGCGCGCCGGAGGTCCGCTCTTGCCACCCTGGGGTACGTCCAGCCCACCGTGGCACCCAACGTCGTCAACCCGAGATCAACAGCGCACCGCCGGGAATGGTGGAAGAACAATTTTGCCGCTGCGGAGTACGGGAACCCCAACGGCAGTTATGCCCAGATGCCCGACGATTGGACCCCACACCGGACCATGGGGCGCTCGCTCGACGGGCTGCGCCGTACGCATCGCATGTCCTACGTTGGTGCCGGCGTCACGCTGCGAATGCCGTCTGCCACCAGCATCAAGTCGTTCTCGAATGCCGCGGTCGAGGGTAAGAAGCCTGGTGAGACGTTCGATGTCCCCGTGTCGGCGCAGTTCCCGGGTGGCTCGATCAGCGGGTGGGTACGCGTGAGCCGGGGTGCCGACGGAACGTGGGCCACGCAGGGGCTTGGTTTCACGCCGGAGCAGGCGGCCTACGTTGCCGAATCGGTGCAGTGCGTCCTGGAGTCCCGGCATCCCAGCCGAGCCCTTGCTGACGCCGGCGACCTACTGGAGCGCCGTCGCCATCGTGCGGCTGCCTTGGGGACTACCGCCCAGCCGGTCCGGTCCGGCTGGATCAGGAGCGTGGGCTACGACCGGGCGACGCGCACGATGATCATGTCAACCGCAGCAAAGAGCGGACCGCAGCACTACGGCTACCGGGTACCGATCTCGGCGTTCCAGCGGGTGGCCCAGTCTGACCGACCGGGAGCGACGTTCAACACACTGATCCGAGGGCGGGCACATCCGGTCACCGTGGCCGAGTGCGAGAAGTGCGGACGGTTCACCGCTGACGGGACGAGCCACCGATGCCCGCCCAAGCCGTCGCCTCGGTATGAACTGATCCCCCGGCTCAACCGGGTGAAGAACCACGTCCTCGGAGACAGCTAACCGGGCATCGAGCGAAGGCCCCGCTGCATAGGTTAGGTATGTCCTCTCGCACAACCCGCAAGAAGTCAGGCACTCAGTCAGGCACCGAGACACCCATCCATCCCGTCGTGTCGCTCATGCACCCGCCGAGTCGGCGCTGGAAGCGCGTTGCCGGCGGGCTGGTTGTTGCTGCACTCGTCTTCAGCGCCGGTTGGACCCTCGGCAAGGGCTCGGCCGAACAGGCGTCCGCCCGATCGACAAGCCAGGCAGCCAACCAGGCAGCAGCCCAGCAGCGGCAAGTGTGCGACGGCTACTTCGGGACTCCGGCGGCGGTGGCCAAGGAGCTGGGGGCTCCCCGGCTCCAGCTCGATGCTGCCGGTGGTTCCATCTCCACGGGCAGCATGGTGTGCGACTACCTCGCACCCACCGGCAAGCACACGAGCACCGTGGCGGTCGTGCTCGGTGTCTTCGAGGTGAACCCCGGCAACCCCTCGGCTGTCAAGGGCACAACGTCATCCGTCGTAGTGTCGTCGGGCTCGCTGTGGGGCATCGCTGCCAGCAGCTCGAAGCACATCGTGATCACGGCTGCACAGAAGCCCTGGCTCACTGCCGCTGTGCGTCGGGTCGGTGCTGCCCTGCGACCAGGCGGTTGATCCGGCAGGTTGCAGGGCAGCCGGGCCAGCCCTGGTCTGGCTACCCGACCGTTCAGGCCGCCCATCGGCCGATGCGCTCCATGAGCCCGCTGAACGCCTTGCTGGTGGCCGGGGCGACCTTCGCCCCATCGGGCACCCGCTGAAAGAGGGTCCGGGCACCGGGGTAGGCCAGGTCGGGCCGGCCTGACTCGGCGCACTTGGTCATCACAGCCATCGCCGCCTCCCAGGTCTTTTTGTCGCCCTTCAGGGCAGCGACGGCCACCACCGCCGACATGAGGGCGAAGATGCGGTCGGGCCGGGTCGTCCAGTCCACGATGGAGGGATCCTTGATGACATCCATCGGGTCATAGAGGTCCGAGGCAATCATCCAGGCCACGAACTCGGTGGCTGCCGCGTCCCCGACGCACCCGTTCACCGCCAGCAGGATCGCTTCGGTGTCATCGGCGTGGAGCTGAGCGAGCACGCTGGCGGCGTTGTCCCAGGACCGGCGAGAGGGCCAGCCACGACCGGCGAGGTCCAGGTCGTCGGGGACGTGCTGACGCAGGTCGGGCCGGGTCTTCAGGAACGCCAGGACCAGGGAGCGGGCCTTGATGCGCTCCGATTGCCTCCCGGAGTTGAGCATGGCGTCCATCTCCGGGGAGTCCACGAAGGCGAAGTCGCCCACGAACCCGTCGAGCCAGGTGTCATCGGAGAACTCCCAGTCGAGGTGCATGAACCGGTTCGCCACTGGCGGGGCGAGCGGGTAGCCATCGACGGCCGTTTCGGGCGGGTTGGCCGCAGCCACGATGGCCACGCCGTCGTGGAGCTTCGTGTCACCGACAAACCGCTCCTGGACGATGCGGAGCATGACCCGCTGCACGCTCGGGGCGCAGGTGGTCAGCTCGTCGAGGAACAAGAGGCCCTTGTCGGCGGCGTTGAGGCGAGAGGCCCAGGCCAGCGTCGAGTAGACGGTTTCGCCATCCTGCTCGATGGGATAACCCATGAAGTCGGTCGGCTCCCGGTTGGACCCCACGATGGTCTCGACGTGATAGCCCCACGAGGCACCGTACTCGTTCAGGATGGCGGTCTTGCCGGTGCCGGGCTGTCCCCAGATGAGGACGGGCACGTTGGCTCGGACGGCTGCCGCAAGGGCACGGATCATCGGGGTTGCTGC
This sequence comes from Actinomycetes bacterium, assembly GCA_021820665.1. GTDB lineage: Bacteria > Actinomycetota > Acidimicrobiia > Acidimicrobiales > RAAP-2 > JAKADK01. The sequence goes on from JAKADK010000020.1 coordinate 7,206, forward strand.
CTGTGGGAATCGGTCGTTTGCGCTCATGCCCCCATTGATGGTGGCACGCCGATTTCCCCCGTTGATCGGGATCGCCGCATGGTCTATGGCATGCCCGAAGCGAGTAGCGATCTGTCCGAGACGGATCTCGTAGACGACTTGGAGCGAGCCATCCAAGCCGGCGAACTGCGGCTGTACTACCAGCCCCAGGTGTCGCTCGTCGACAATCGGACTGTGGGGGTCGAGGCACTGATCCGGTGGGAGCACCCGCAGCGAGGGCTGCTCCTGCCTGGACAGTTCATGCCATCGGCCGAAGTGGCTGGGTTGGGTCGCCGGATCACCAAGTTCGTGCTGCCCCAAGCGATTGCCGCTCTCGTGCGGTGGGCGCACGCGGGCTGGGGCATATCGGTCTCAGTGAACCTGGCCCCCCAAGACCTGACCGATAGCCACATCGTGGACCTGGTGTCCCAACAGGTAGTGCGGTTACCTGTCCCCCGTCACCGACTGATACTGGAAATCACCGAACACTCAGCAATCAGCGACATCAAGCACGCATCGGACACTCTGGCTACCTGGCGCCGAGCCGGGGTCAGAACGAGTCTCGACGACTTCGGCACGGGGTACTCGTCGCTGTCGTACCTTGCCGTGCTGGCACTGGACGAGATCAAGCTCGACCGGGCATTTTTGGTAGCCAACCGTGACACCGACGGCTACCTACTCCGATCGGCGGTCGAGATTGGGCACCACCTTGGCCTGAGGGTGGTCGGTGAGGGAGCCGAGACGCTCGCTGACGTCGAGACTCTGCGGTCGGCAGGGGTCGAGGTGATCCAGGGGTTCTGGTTCTCCCGGGCAGTGCCGAGGCGGCAGATCGCCAGTTCTTATGTCGGAGGCTGCACGGAACCTGGCTGCACGGAACCTGGCTGGCCGGAGGTCACCGCCCGAGAGAACGACGGACTTCGATCGGTACGACCGGAGCGACGTCTGTCGCTGCAAGCAGCGCCCGTCCTGCCTCGGCCTCCATCTTCTCAGTGATTGCGGTGGTGTCCTGGGGAAGCAGGTGTGCATAGGTCCGATACACGATGGTGGGAGTCGAGTGGCCCAGCCACCGGGACAACACGTAGGGGTCGGATTGGCCGGCAGCGATCCAGCGGGCAACCGCTCCGTGGCGGAGCGAGTGCGGTGTGACGTCAGACCCCAACCCGGCATCCGCTACCGCCGGTCGGAACACCCGCGCTCGCCAGTTGGTCGGCCTCATGACTCCACCATGCGACCCGGCAAATAATGCGTCGGTGGGTGCGAGCCTCCGCTCCTCAATATGTGCCGCCAGACGTTCGGCAACAGGCCGGGTGATGGTCGGCACGGAGCGTACGCCCGCCCTGGTCTTGGGGAGGCCGATGCGGGCGTGCCCTCTCGTGTCGGTCACGATTCGCCGGACATGGACCACCCATGACGGCGAGTTGAACTCGATGTCTCGGACGGTCAGTCCGGCCAACTCGCTGATCCGCAGGCCGGTGTCGAAGGCGAACGGTACGACGAGCGCCCACCACGGATCCATCGCCATCTCGATGCTATGGGCCTCTCCGGCGGTGAGGAACCGGCGCTCCCCGTCTTCGACTGTGGGAAGACCGAGACGGTGAAACGGGTTCTTGTCGACCAGCTCGATGTCGCAGGCCCACTGCACACATCCCGAGGCGACCTCGACGACCCGGTGGATGGTGGACGGGGCGAGCCCCGTCGCCACCATGTCCTGCACCCACGCCGCAGCGTCGGTTCTGGTGATCTTGTCGATTGACACCGTCCCAAACCATGGCTGGACGTAGTTGCGATAGATCGACTCGTTGCGAACGGCGGTGTTGTGCCGCCAGCGCGTGAGCTTGGCCTCGTAGACCTGCTCCCACAGCTCGTCGAAGGTCTGCCTGTGGGCGTTGACCGCCCGGGACCGGCTACGGCGAGCCAACTGCTCGGAGCGCCATGCGACGGCTTCCGTGAAGGTCTCGAACGTGGCAGAGAGATCCCGGCCGCCCACCTGGACACGAGCTTGCCAGCCCGCGCCGCGTCGTCGTACTCCCGCAGAGCGAGCCATCAGACTCTCTCTGTCCGCCTGCCAACCCGACCTGACCCGATCGGCCGGCCCGGACGTCGCTTGGCCGGAGCATCCACGTTCGCAGTGGTGGCTCCACGCTTCTCGGCCTCGATGTACGCAGCGACATCGGCCGGGTCGAATCGGCGGTGCCGTGCTACGAGGATGAACCGGATGCGCTCTTCCTCGCAGAGGCGTCTGACGAACCGAAGCCCGACGCCGAGGTAGGCCGCCAGACGGTCTTCGTCCCACAGCTCCGGCGGTGCCAGCGACTCCGCTGACTGGGCCGTGCTTGCTTCGTTGACATCAGCTTGTCCCATGCCAACCCTGTGCAGGGGGCCTGCTCTTAGGTCACGTTTTCCCTCCGAAGACCTCTCGTGACCGCCCTTGCCCGGTTCTGAGTTGGACAAAAGTTGGCCAAATCCGGCGGGAGTTTTCCGAAAAACCCCTCCTGACCTGGTGGGCGCTGCGGGACTCGAACCCACGACCTCAGCCGTGTGAAGGCTGCGCTCTAACCAACTGAGCTAAGCGCCCGTGATCCGCCACATGAGACCAGGAGCTCAACGTGCCGACACGAGGGGGCCAGACTAGCTTCTCGCGCCGCGGCAGCCCGCGCTGCGGGCCGGCATGGCTGCCGCCACGCCCCAATCCCCCAGTCCCCCCACTCCCCGAGTCGCTCGCCCAGCGAACGGCCACAACCCGCTGTGGTCTCGCCCGACGGAGGCGAAGCGCCGGGCCCGGTACGCTGTCGCGGTGCCATCCAACGATCGTGACCCGTCCACCGGGGAGGGCGACATCGGAGCGGCTGGTGACGGCCAGGCCGGCGCCACCGGGAAGCGAGTGGCGGCCAACCGGTCGGCCACGGCGTCTTCGCTCTCGAACCGGACCGCCACCGGCGCACGAGGACGGACACCCACTGGCAGGCAGTCGTTCTCGACGAAGTGGGCCATCGACCGCCTGGACGAGCGGGAGAAGCGCTACTCGCTGGTTGCTGCGGTCGGTGCCGCGGCCTTCGCCGTGTCGATCTACCTGGACGAGACCAACAACAAGCAGTTCCGGCTGGCCAAGGGCCAGCTCACTCCCCAGTCCACCCTGGTCGTCGGGCTGATCTGCGCCGCCCTTCTGCTCGGTGCCGCGCTCCTCGGCCGGCGCGCACCGGTCGGGTTCGTCGCCCTGTTCACCGGGGCGTCGTTCTCCAGCAGCTTCTTCTTCCTCGGCCTCCCGTTCTTCGCTCTGGCGGTGTGGCTCCTGTACCGCTCGTACAAGGTCCAGCGCGACGCCAACGCCAACGCCGTCGCCGCCGGGAGTGGAATGCGGGCCGCAGCCGCGGCGCGCTCGTCGGGCGCGGCCCCAGCGCGCGGGAACCGGGCCGCGCCCGCCCGCACGGGAGGTTCCCGGAAGAGGAGTGCGACGGGCCCCCAGGCCAACAAGCGCTACACCCCAAAACGCCCTCCCCCGCCGAAACCCAAACCCCCTCGCCGGGAGCGAAAGGAATCGGCCAACCCCGGCCAGTCCTGACAGCACGCGGCAGGCAGAGCCGGGCGGAGACCCGAGCCCCGGGTCAGGCGAGGTCTACAGGAGCCCCGAGCCCTGATCGCTTCGTCGTGGGACCGGCAGCTCGCCGGGGCAGCCGCGGCGAGCGGAGTCGTCCTGGCAACGCTTCCGGTGCCGCCCGCTCCACCGCTGCCGTGGTCCCACCGGGCTCGGCCGTCTGCGTCCCACCGGGCCCGGTCGTCGGGGTCTCACCGGGATCGATCATGAGCGCCGACCGCAGGAACCCGAGGATCTCCGACCGCCGCCGCACCAACGACCGGGCGTTCGGCTCCTCCCCCAAGGCCCGCAAGAGCTCGACCTCGGTGATCATGCCCACCACCGTCGAGTAGATGGCGAAGAGCAGGAGCCTCGGCTCGTGCCGGCGCATGGTGCCGGCAGACATTTCGGCGTCCAAGAACTCCGCCGCCCTGCGCACCATCGGATCGAGGGCCGCCATGAACCTGGTCGTGGCATCCGGTCCCAGACGTCCGGTCTCCCGGAGGAGGCCGATCAACTCGGGTCGCCTGGCACCCAGCCGGAAGGCCGTACGAACCACCGCCTCGATCTTCGACCATCCCGGACCCGCGCCGTCCAGCGCCGATTCGAGGGTGGCGGAGAGCTCCAGCGCACCGTGGTCGAGCACCGCCGCCAGAAGGGCCTCCTTCGATGGGAACCAGTAAAGAATGGTCTGTTTCCGGAGCGAGAGCCCCGCCGCCAGGGCGTCGAGCGACGTCGCCTCGTACCCCCGTGTCCCGAAGGAGGCCAGGGCGGCGTCGAGGATGCGTGCCGCTGTGCCGCCGCTCCCGCCGCTCCCGTCTCCCGCCGTCTGCGGCCGGAACGGCTCGGGCTGCATGGTCGACCGGCTCATCTACCATATGGTAGACAGAGCCGGTGATACGCGTGCGTGACGCACTGGGCGCCAAGCGCTTCTTCATCACCGGCGCTACCGGGTTCCTCGGAACGGCGCTCGTCGAGCGCATCCTCCGGACCATCCCCGACAGCCAGGTCGTCCTCCTCGTCCGCCCCGGGCGGCGGACCACGCCCCTGCAGCGCGTGCATCGGGAGATTGTGAAGAACGACTGCTTCGACCTGCTGCGCACGCAGCACGGCGACCGCTTCGACGACGAGGTGACAGCCCGCATCACGGCGGTGGCCGGCGACGTCGGCACGGACGGCCTCGGGCTGGACGACGAGGGGCGTGCGCAGCTCGCCTCCTGTCACGTCGTCGTCCACTCAGCCGCGGCCGTGAGCTTCGACTCACCGCTCGACACGGCGGTGGAGATCAACCTCCTCGGCCCGTCCCGGGTCGCCCGGGCCGTCGAGGCGGCCAGGCAGCATGCGGCCGAGCACGGCGGGACGGCACCCGAGCACCTCATCTCCGTGTCGACCGCCTACGTGGCCGGTACGCATCAGGGAGAGGCGACCGAGTCCCTGCTGGAGGGCAGCCGCTTCAGCCTCGCCGTCGACTGGGCACGCGAGGTCGCCGCCGCCCGACGTCTGCGTGACGATCTCGAAGCCGACTCCCGCCAGCCCCGCCGACTGGCGACCTTCACCCGCCAGGCTCGAGGCGAGCTCGGCGGGGCCGGCCTCCACCTCGTGGCCGAAAAGGCGGAACGGCTTCGGGAAGACTGGGTGAAGGCCCAACTCGTGGAAGCGGGAAAGGCCCGCGGCCAGGCCCTCGGCTGGCCCGATGCCTACGCCTACACGAAAGCCCTCGGGGAGCGGGCCCTCACCGCGCAATTCGGGGACACGCTCCCGTTCACCATCGTCCGCCCTTCGATCATCGAGTCGGCCCTCGCCGAGCCTCACCCGGGATGGATCCGCGGGTTCCGGATGGCCGAACCCATCATCATCTCCTACGCCCGGGGCCTCTTGAAGGAGTTCCCCGGCGTCCCCGAGGGGATCATCGACGTCATCCCGGTCGACCTCGTGGTTGCCGCCATCATCGCCGTCGCCGCCAACGGGCCCGATCCCGCCGGAGCGACCATCTACCACGTCGCGTCCGGGGTGCGGAACCCCCTCCGTTACGGTCGCCTGGTTGAGCTCGTGCAGTCGTGGTTCACCGAGCATCCCCTCTACGACACCGACGGCCAGCCCATCGTGGTCCCGGAATGGTCCTTCCCGGGGCGGGGAAGAGTCCAGGGACAGCTACGCCGGGCCGGGAGCGCCATGACGCTGGCGGAACGGATCGTCGGTTCCCTTCCCCTCCGTGGTCGCCAGGCGGCCTGGACGGCCTCGATCGAGGAACGCCGCATCCTCGCCGAACGCGCCCTGGGTTACGTCGAGCTCTACGGGGCCTACACGGAGACGGAAGCCCGCTACCGCGTCGACCGGCTCCTCGCCCTCCGGGACCGGCTAGACCCCGAGGACCGGGCCGAGCTCTGCATCGACCCCGGGGCCGTCGACTGGGACCGCTACGTCCACGAGATCCACCTGCCTTCGGTCGTCCGCCACGCCCGGGTGCGCACCAGCCCGGGTGGGTCCACCCAACCGTCGAGGGCCGTCCGGGCCCGGACCGCCATCCTCTCCCCCGACCGCCACCTGGCCGCGTTCGACCTGGAGAACACCCTGGTCTCTTCCAACGTCGTCGACTCCTACGCCTGGCTGGCCTCACGGCACCTGCCCGTCGGTGAGCGGGTGGCCTTCGTGGCCGACCTCCTGCGCAGCGCACCCGCGCTGCTTGCCCTCGACCGGCGCGACCGGGGTGACTTCCTCCGGAGCTTCTACCAGCGCTATGACGGCGCACCCGTCGATCGGCTTCGGGACGACGGCTGGGAGCTCTTCTCCGAGCTGCTCCTGGCCAGGTCGTTCCCTGCCGGCATCGCCCGGGTACGCCAGCACCGGGCGCTCGGCCACCGGACGGTGCTCATCACCGGAGCCCTCGACCTCGTCGTGGCACCGCTCGCCCCCCTGTTCGACGACATCGTCGCCGCCCGCCTCGGCGAGGCGGACGGTGCCTTCACCGGACGCCTGGACGAGCTCCCGCCCATCGGCGAGGCTCGCGCCCTCCTCCTCCAGGACTACGCCCACGCCGAAGGGCTCCGCCTGGAAGAGTCGGTGGCCTACGCTGACTCGGCCAGCGACCTGCCCATGCTCGAGGCCGTCGGCTTCCCCGTGGCGGTGAACCCGGAGGCGAAGCTGGCGGCGATCGCCCGGCGGCGCGGCTGGCACGTCGAGCACTGGGCCAAGGCCCCCGGCGGCTCCTCCCCCCTCCTCCCCCTCGGGCCCCTCGACACCCGACGATCCGGACGCCCCGTCCCCGCCGCCCAGGCGGCGCTCACCCATGCCCGCCACCGCGCCGGGGGACCCGAGGTCCGGTGAAGGCCCTCCTCTTCGAACGCAACCTGCCCCGGTTCGCCGCCTCCCGGTTGCTCTCGACCATCGGCTCCGGTCGAGGCGCCGCCGTCGGGCCGCTACGCCTCACCGACGTCGACACGCCCATCCCTCCCGACCTCGACTGGCATGTGCTCCGACCGACCCTGTCCGGCATCTGCGGTTCCGACCTGGCGACCATCGACGGCAGGACGTCGCGCTACTTCGAGGACATCGTCAGCTTCCCGTTCGTCCCCGGCCACGAGGTCGTCGGCGTCCTCGACGGCGGTGGTGAGGACCATGCTGGAACACCCCTTCCCCCCGGGTCCCGAGCCGTGGTCGAGCCGGTCCTCGGATGCCGGCCTCGTTCGATCGTCCCGGAGTGCCCCGACTGCGCTGCCGGAGACCACGGGCTCTGCGGCAACACCGCCTTCGGCACGCTGCCCCCCGGGCTCCAGACCGGCTTCTGCCAGGGCACCGGCGGTGGGTGGTCGACGGCCGGCCTCGTCGCCCACCGCTCCCAGATCCATGCCGTGCCGCCAGGTATGACCGACGAAGCGGCGGTGATGATCGAACCGACCGCGTGCGCCGTCCACGCCGTGCTCTCGGCACCGATCCAGGCGGGTGACACGGTGGCCGTGATCGGCGCCGGGACGCTCGGGCTGGCCGCAGTGGCAGCACTGCACCACCTCGTCGCGCCCGAGACACCCTGCACACTCCTCGTCGGAGCTCGCTACGACCACCAACGACGCCTGGCCGGCGACCTTGGCGCCGACGTCGTCGTCCCCGCCGACCACCTCGCCCGCGCTGTCCGTCGGCATACCGGTTCGCTCTCCCTCGGTGGTCGCCTGACCGGCGGGGCCGACGTCGTCTTCGACTGCGTCGGGAGCGCGGCATCGCTCGACCAGTCGCTCTCGATGGTGCGGCCTCGGGGCACCGTGGTCCTGATGGGAATGCCCGGTCGCCTGAAGGTGGACCTGGCCGTGCTGTGGCACCGGGAGATCCGCCTCGTCGGGGCCTACGCCTATGGCCACGAGCCCGCCGGTTCGCCGCCGGAGCAAGGTGGGCCTCGCGCTCGGCGACCCGAGGGGACCACCCACGGGATCCGAACGTTCGACCTGGCCATCGACCTCGTCGAGCGGGCGGACCTGGGTCGGCTCGTCTCGGCCGCGTACCCGCTGGACCGCTTCGAGGAGGCGTTGGCCCACGCCGGGGCAGCCGGTCGACGCGGCGCCGTCAAGGTGACATTCGATCTCCGCTCCCGGAAAGGACAACCCTGATGAGCCCCAGGCCCGGATTCGTGCTGGAGGTGGACCGGTCGACACCACCCACGCTGTTCTGGCACGGCGAGCGGTTCACGCTGGAGAAGCTGCCCGAGGGCAGCCGGGTCGTCTACGCCCCCGAGCCGCGACAGCCGCTCGCCGATCCGGTGGGAGCCATCCGTCATGCGCTCGACCATCCCCACGGGGACAGCGCGCCCCTGCGTGACCTGCTCCGACCGGGTATGCGCCTCACCATCGCCTTCGACGACATCTCCCTGCCACTCCCCCCCATGGAACGACCCGACATCCGCCAGATGGTGATCGAGGAGGTGCTCGACCGTGCCGCCTCCGCCGGCGTCGACGACGTCGAGCTCATCGTGGCGCTCGCCCTCCACCGCCGGATGACCGAGGCCGAGCTGCGCCACGCCATCGGCGACCGTGTCTACGATGCCTTCGCCCCGAACGGCCTGCTCACCCAGCACGACGCCGAGGACCCCGCGGCGCTGGTGCATCTCGGCCGGACCGAGCAGGGGGAGGACGTCGAGATCAACCGGCGGGCCGCCGAAAGCGACCTCCTCGTCTACGTCAACATCAACCTCGTGGCGATGGACGGCGGTCACAAGAGCGTCGCCACCGGCCTGGCCAGCTACCGGAGCCTCCGCCACCATCACAACCCCGAGACCATGCGTCGGAGCCGTTCGTTCATGGACCAGCACCACTCCGAGCTCCACTCGTCGAACTGGCGGATGGGCCGGCTCATCGCCGCCAGCGGCATCCGGGTGTTCCAGATCGAGACCACCCTCAACACCGACACCTTCCCCCACCAGTTCGGCTTCCTCCAGAAGCGCGAGTGGGAGTGGGGGACCAAGGACCGACTCGGCTACCTGGGGCTCTCCCAGGTGCTTGACCGGACGCCCCCCCGCCTGGCCCGCCAGGTCTTCCACTCCATCCGGGCCCCCCACCGCATGACCTCCGTCCAGGCCGGCGAGGTCGAGGCCGTGCACGCCGTCACCACCGCCGAGGTGTGGCGCCAGCAGGGCGTCGCGGTCGAGGGCCAGACCGACATCCTGACCATGGGTCTTCCCTACATCAGCCCGTACAACGTCAATTCGATCCTGAACCCGATCCTCGTCGCCTGCCTGGGGCTCGGGTACTTCTTCAACCTCTATCGGGGAAAGCCGCTCGTCCGGGAAGGCGGGGTCGTCATCATGAGCCACCCCACGCCCTGGGAGTTCCATCCCGTCCACCACCCCAGCTACATCGACTTCTTCGAACAGGTCCTGAGCCAGACGACAGATCCGGTGGAGATAGCAAAGACCTACGAGGAGTCCTTCGCCACCGACCCGTGGTACGTGCACCTCTACCGGACGGGCCATGCCTACCACGGCGTGCACCCGTTCTACATGTGGTACTGGTGCGCCCACGCGCTCTCCCACCTCGGCGCCGTGATCGTGGTCGGGGGCCACGCTCCCGCGGTACGCCGGCTCGGCTTCCGGCCGGCTTCCTCCATGGCCGACGCCCTCGAGATGGCCTCCGACGTCGTCGGCCGGTCTCCGACCCTCACCCACCTCCACGCCCCGCCCATCCTCATGGCCGACGTGCAATGATCCCGGCCCGCCACGGCACCGCGCGTACACCCGGGGCGCCCCCGTCGGCCCGCCTCGCCCCGCGGCGCACCGTCCGGTCGGCAGCCGCTCTGGAGACGTCGCGCCGCACGGGAGGACCACCGGGTGCCGGCCGCCCCTTCGGACCCGCCCGCCTCCTGTCCCGGCTCGGTCGCGCGCGCTTCCCGCTCGCCGCTCCGAACTGGCCCGGATCCGTACCGCGACCGGCACCGGACCGACGCACCGGCCTCGCCTACGACACCGCATGGTCGCGCCGGTACCCGGCTCGCCTGGCACGCGCGGTCCTGACGGACAACGTGACCCGGCCCCTGGCCCGCCTCCTGGCCGATCCCGAAGTGGTCGGTGACGAGATGCTCCGGACCATCGACGGCCCCGTGATCTTCGCCGCCAACCACGCCAGCCACGTCGACACCCCCCTCCTGCTCAGTTGCCTTCCCCTGCCGTTCCGGCACCGGACCGTGGTCGCGGCTGCCGCCGACTACTTCTTCGACCGGCGATGGAAGGCCGCCGTGTGGTCGTTCGTTCTCGCCGCCATCCCCATCGAGCGGACCAGGGTGAACCGCCGGTCGGCCGAGCTCGCCACCGAGCTCCTGGCCGATGGCTGGAACCTCATCATCTTCCCGGAGGGCGGGCGATCTCCGGACGGCTGGGGACAGCCCTTCCGCGGGGGAGCAGCCTACCTGTCCGTCCGGGCGGCGGTGCCCGTGGTCCCGGTGCACCTGGCGGGGACCCGAGCGCTCCTCCCCAAGGGAGGAGGCGGCATCCGCCGGCGCCCCACCACGGTCAGCTTCGGCTCACCCCTCCGGCCGGCCGGCGGGGAAGATGCCCGCCGCTTCGCCACCCGGATCGAATCGGCCGTCGCCGTCCTCGCCGCCGAGGCGAACGGCGGGGACTGGTGGACCGCCCGGCGGGAGGCCGCCCGGCAGGAGACGCCGGCGCTCCAGGGTCCTGACGCCCCCGCGTGGCGGCGCTCGTGGGCGCTGCCGACCGGGAGGCCAGCCGCCGGGAACCGTGTCACGCAGGATCGCGTAACCCCGGGCGGCTCCTGGCCGGCGGGCCGGTGGCGACGCAGCCGGTCAACTACCTGACGAGCGACGACCATGCCGGCCGGCGGGAGGCCGACGCGGCCAGACGCTCGGCCCGCCATGCCTCGACCTCGACGTCGTCCACTGTGGCCAGCGGCTCTTCGGATCCCAACGCCCAGCCCAGCAAGAGGTCGGCCAGGTGCGGGTTGCGCGCCAGCACCGGTCCGTGGAGATAGGTGCCGACCACCCGGCCGGACCACGCGCCTTCGCTCCGGCCGGCTCCGCCATTGCCGCGTCCGCGCACGACCCGCGCCAGGGGTGCCGCACCCCGGCCGAGCATCGTCGTCCCCGCGTGGTTCTCGAAGCCCGTCAGCGGGGGAAGCCGTACCCCACCGGGCAGCATCGGTGCGGTCGGGCTCGCCTCGGCCAGGAGCTCACCCACCGCCCTCGACCCCGCCCCCTTCACCGTCTCCACGTCGAGGAGCCCGAGGCCCCGGATCGGTGCTCCCCCGGCATCCGGAAACGACCGCCCGAGCAACTGATAACCGGCGCACACGCCCAGCACGGCGGCGCCCTGCCTGACGGCGCCGGCGAAGGTGTCGTCTCCGCCGAGCAGCTCGGCTGCCCTCACCTGGGGTCCGTCCTCCCCGCCCCCGATGCAGTAGATGTCGGCCGCCGGCAGCCGATCGGTCGAGACCGCCTCCACCAGGGAAACGTCGATCCCCCGCCAGGCAGCCCGGCGAGCAAGGACCATCCCGTTGCCGCGATCGCCGTAGGTGCCGAGCAGATCGGGGAAGACCGTCACGACGGTGAGGCGCAACCTGGCGGTCACGGAGCGACCGGCAGTCGGGCGAAGGCCGTGTAGTTCCCGACGAAGTCGACGCGGGGGACACCGGCTCCCCGGGCACGCCCGGCGGCGTGCTCCAGCGCGGCGCCGCTATCGGGGGCGGTCACGTGGTCCACGCCGGCGTAGTGAAGCCTCACGGCCAGGTCTCGAGCCCGTTCGCCGGTCGCCACCACCCACCGGCCGCGTAGGCGTTCGAAGGGGACGTCCCAGAGCCAGCTGGTGTCGAGCCCGTCGGCCGTCCTGGCGTTGATGGCCAGGACGACGGGCACCGGTGGGTCCTCCACCTCGTCGAGCAGGTCGAAGATGGCAGCCCACCCTGCCGGGTTCTTCGCCAGCAGCCGCCTGACGGCGACACCCCGCCAGTCCACCGTGCCGAAACGCCCACCGACCTCCTCCACCTCCCGCATGGCAGCGAGTGCGGTGCGACATCCGACGGCCATCACGCCCGGGTCACCCACCGCGCGCGGTTCGAGGAACACGGCCGCTGCCACCGCCGCCATGGTGGCATTGGCGACGTTGAAGCCACCGGGGAGCGCCAGCTCGACCGGCGTCCGGACCTCTCCGTCCTGGACGAGGTCCCGCCCGTCGGTCCACACCGAAGGGGTCGGCCGGGCGAAGGTGCAGCGGGCGCAGCGCCATCCCTCGCCGACGGGACGTTGGAGGGAGCCGCCGCATCGGGGGCAGCCCACGGAGTCTTCGTCCCACACCTGACCAGCTCCGACCCAGACCACCACGGGAGCGGCCTCAGCCGCCCACACCACCAGCGGATCGTCCGCATTAGCCACCACCACCGCACCGCCTCCGACCCGGTTCGACGCCTCGACCACCGGGGCATCGCCGGGGTTCCGCGCACGGCTCCGCACGGCGTCCAGCGCCGACCTCCAGCGCTCGGCGACCAGCCGGACCTCGGCGATCCGGTCCAACTGGTCCCGTGACAGGTTCAACAGCACCACGATTACCGGGTCGGTGGCGGAGACCAGCTGCCCGAGATAGCTCTCGTCCACCTCCAGGGCGGCGGTGGGCGACCACCGCTCGCTCAGCGCGGCGACGTGTCCCTCGGGCATGTTCGCTCCCGTGACGTTGGTCACCGGAGGCACGACCGACGACATGGGGCCACCGGGCGTCCCCGGCGACCCCAGGGCGGCGGCGAGCAACCTCGTCGTCGTCGTCTTCCCGTTGGTCCCCGACACCAGTGCTACCCGTCGGCCAGCGGAGAGCGCACGCAGGAGGTCGGGCGCGATCGCCAGGCCGACCCGCCCGCCGAGAACGGTGCCCTGACCGAACCGCGTGGCCCGTACCAACCGGTTCGCAGCCACCACCCCCCGGACGGCCAGGCCCGATCGCAGCCCGAGCCGCTGGCTTCCCCGACCCTCCTTCCCCTCAGGGCCGACGCCGGGCCCCCTCATTCGGGCGCCCTCATCCGGACGGCATGGCCCGGGCGATCTCGTCGGCCGACGGGCGGTATCGGACGCGGGCCTGCGGTGGGAGCAGGGAAGTGATGATCGCCATCAGGCGTTCCGTCGCCTCCGTCGGGTCGTCCCGATCGAACCTGATCGGGGGACCGATGCGGACGCGCACCGGCAGAGGGCGGAGCGGCGAGCCCAGCTGGGGCACCTTCGCCGACCGAGGCCAGACCGCCTCGGTCCCCCAGAGACCGATCGGCACCACCGGGGCTCCGATGGCCATCGCCAGGCGGACAGTCCCGGTCTTCCCAACCAGCACCGGATCGAAGAACGCCTCGCCGCGCGGAATGGTCCCCTGAGGGAGGACGAGGACGGCGTCGCCCGCCTCGAGTGCCGCGGAGGCGTCGGCCATGGGCGACGTCGTCCCGCCGGTCCGATCCACGGGGATACCACCCAGGGCCCTCGCCAAGGGTCCCACCACCGGGGCTTCGAAGATCTCCCGCTTGGCCAGAAATCGGACCGGTCGGCCCATGCGGGCTGCCACGATGCCCAGAGGCGCCACGTCGAAGTAGCTGCGATGGTTGGCCGCCAGGAGGACCGGCCCCGAACCGGGGATGTGGCCCAGCCCCTCGATGTCGAAACGGACCCCGGGGAATGCTCCCGGACGGAAGAGGTGACGCAGCGCGTGGTACGGCTCGCAGCCAAGCAGGGACGGCACGCCCGGCGGTCGCTCCCACGACTCGATCGGCCATCTCCGGATCGCCGCCACCACCGCCAGCCGGGGATCGGGGTTCAGCGCGTGGGGATGGCCGATCGAGTCGAGAAGTGGCACGTCGAAGACACTGTCGGAGTACGCATGCGACGCCGCTGCGTCGACACCGGCCTCTCGGCACCACTGTCGGACAGCCCACCACTTTCCGGCGCCCCAGACGAACCGCCCTTCCAGGCGGCCAGTGAAGCGGCCGCCTGACACCTGGTAACGGGTGGCGATGACATCGTCAATCCCGAAGGCACTGGCGAACGGGGTCACGAGCTCCGCCGGTGAGGTGGTGGCCAGCACCAGCTGCCGGCCTGCTGCTCGGTGCTCAGCCAACGCTCGGCGGGCATAGGGTGCGACGAGGGCCATCAGGGCCGGCACCGCCCGCTCTCCCGCGGCGAGCGTTGCCTCGGCGGCACGGCCTCGCATGGCGAGCACCGCCAGGCGCGCGAGCCCGATCGACGGCACGGTCTCCCCGAATCGATCGTAGAACCGGTAGAGGTGGCGGTCGCCTGGCAGGTGCGCACCGGCGTCGAGCACGCCGCCCTCCACCATCGCCGCATGGAGCACCGGCCCACTCGCGCACCTCAGGAGCGTTCGGTCCAGGTCGACGAAGACGGCACTGCGAGAGGACGCCACGGCCACACGCTACCCGGCTCCAACCAGGTGGATCGTCGGCGCCGGCCCTCGACCGCAACAGACCCCGGACGCGGTGAAGGGACCGCCGGGGGGGTTGGCGATCCCTTCACACTGACACGACAAGGAACGGAGGGGGGGTTCCTGATCCCTGTGGTCGTAGGACCATTATGACCATCCCGATGGTATCTGTCAAACAGCTATTACCGATATCTGTTATCGTTCTAAGCGATGGAGCTCCGACATCTCCAGGCACTGGTCGCCGTCAGCGACTTCGGCACGTTTTCGGCAGCGGCCGAGCGACTGGGCACGGTGCAGTCGAACGTCTCCGCCCATGTCGCCCGTCTCGAGCGTGAGCTGCACGTCACGCTGTACGACCGCGCCACCGGACGGTTGACCGAGGAAGGCCTCATCGTCGTGGCGCGGGGTCGCCGAGCGCTCACCGAGCTCGACGCCATGGCCGCCGACGTCGCCGCCTGCCGCGACGAGGTGACTGGGACCGTCCGGGTCGGCATGATCGGGACGACCGCCCGTTGGCTTGTCCCTCATCTCCTGGCCCGGAGCGGCGTGGACCATCCCCACCTTCGGCTCGTCATCGCCGAAGGGACGACCACCGCGCTCGAGCCGCAGCTGGCCGGTGGCCAGCTCGACCTCGCAGTGCTCAACCTTCCGGTGCCGGGCAAGGACCTGACGGCGAGGCCGCTTTTCGACGAGGAGCTCGTGCTCGTCGTGCCGGAGGACCATCCCCTCCTCCGTGCCCCCCAACCCGTTCCGCTCGCGACACTGGCCGAGCTCACCTTGCTCCTCCCCGTCAGCGGCACGGCGTTCCGGGACGAGCTCGATGCCGCCATGCGGCCGGCCGGCATCGAGCTGCACCCGAGCGCCGAGATCGACGGCCTCCGGCTCATCGCCTCGCTCACCTTCGAGGGGTACGGCCCGGCGATTCTCCCCGCCACCGCCATCCCCGGGTTCCTTCGGAACCGGTTCCGGCCTGTCCACGTCGAGGGGCTCCCCCGGCGCAGGGTCGGCGTGGCCCAGCGAAGCCGCGGGATCCCCTCGGCGCCCATGCGCGCCTTGGTGACGCTCCTCTACGACGTGGTTCGCACCCAACGAGACCTGCCGCCGGGTCTGCACGCCGAACCACGCCGGGAGTGACGGGCAACGACCACGACGCTGGACGTTGGCGATCAACCCGGTGTGCGAGCGCACGAGGCCGCGCATAACCTCACCAACCATGCGCCGACCCCGTTCGCTCCGCCATCCTGACCCCACGCGTCCACGCGCGATCTCCAGCCGCATCCCCCACATCCCCCGCATCCCTACCGGCCCGGTGCGCCGTCGCTCCGGCATACCTCTTGTCCTGGGGGCATGCCTGGCCGTGTGCCTGACGGCCTGCGCCCCGGTGGACACCGGGTACTCGCCGAGCGGCACGACCGACGTCTACCACGCCACGACGATGTACTCGGTGAACGGTCCCTACGCCGCCGGGACCGCCCGCTACACCATGCCCGACGGCGACCAGATCCAGGTCTGGTACCCGGTCGCACCGTCCGCGGTCGTCGGCAAGGCGACCTACACCTACACCATCAAGTCATGGCTCCCCGCATCCCTGGCCGACAACCCCGTCCTGGCCAAGCTGCCCGACGCCGTGCCGACCGACTCCTACCTGGACGCGCCGATCGACACGAGCACCGCGGCGAGCGGCGATCCCGCCGGGAAGTACCCCGTCGTCCTCTTCAACGAAGGCTTTGGCTCCTATCCACAGCAGTCGACCTTCCTCACCGACCACCTGGCGACGTGGGGGTTCGTGGTCGCCGCCCCCAACGATCCGAGCACCGACCTCGAGGCGGTGCTCACGGGGAAGGCGACGCCCAGCGTTGCCGCCGACCTTCCCTACCTCGATGCTGCGCTCGCGTACCTCCAGACGCAGGCCCGTACCCCCGGATCCCGCTTCTACCACCTCCTCGACTTCACGAAGGTCGGCGTCGTCGGGCACTCGCTCGGTGGCGGTGCCGCCATCACGATGGCCGGGAACCCACTTGTGAAGACCTATGCCGCCCTGGCGCCAGCACCGGGTAGCGTGCCCACCACCCACAAGCCCGGCCTCGTCATGTACGGGACCGCCGACACGATCGTCCCTCCACCGAGCGTCCGAAGCCTCTACGCCCGGCTGCCGACGCCCAAACGCCTCATCGCCATCGACGGCGCCGGGCACAACGTCTTCGACGACATCTGCACGATCCATAGCGGGACCCACCGCCTCGCGTCCGACCTCCGGGCACTTGGGAGCGCCGGAGGTGGCCTGGCCGAGCTGTCGACCCTGGCCACCAACGGGTGCTTCGCTCCCGACGTCGACCCGACGTTGGCGTGGCCGCTCATCGAGCAGGCCGTCACCGCCCAGATGCGCTACGGCCTGGGGATCGACCACACGAGCGCGGGGCTGAGCGCCGGCCTCGACCACGCCTTCCCGGGCGTCACCGCGACGTATTCCCAGGATCCCTGAAGGGGACCCCCTGGGCATTCCCAGGTCCCGTCAGTTCGCTGACGGGTCCGGCGGGAGGGCCGAGACGATGGACAGCGCCCCGCCCTGGCGGCGAAGGACCCGTCGCCACAGCCCTTCAGGATCGGCCGACAGAGGATCCCGCTCCTCGGCGTCCACCACGTACCAGGAGCCGTCCGCGATCTCTTCCTCCAGCTGTCCCGACGACCAACCCGAGTACCCCGAGAACAGGCGGGCACCCAGAATCGCCTCCCGGTAGGGCAGGGGGTCCTCACTCAGGTCCACCGTTCCACAGGGATGCTCTCCGGGGACGACGACGTTCCAGCCCGGAGGGACACCGTCACCCGGAGTCCCCGACGGGATCCGGAGGCGCACGAGACCGATCACCCCACTGCGGCCGACCGGACCGCCGGTGAAGAGCTCGGCCGGCGGTGTCGCCAACTCGTGCCACGCAGGAAACAAACGGTCGACGGCCAGACCCCCGGGTCGGTCGAGGACGATCCCGACGGCTCCGTGGTTCCCGTGGTCGAGGACCAGCACGACACGACGGGCAAAGCTGGGGTCCAGCAACTGAGGGGTGGCAACCAGGAGCTTGGTACGCAGCGAGGCTGGGCGCGGGCCACCCCCGAACGGGTCGAATGCGTTGAACGAGCCCAGCACCACCGCACGATGATGGCTCACCACGTTCGCAGCGGGCCAGCGTGCCCGCCAGCCCGCGGGCTGGCGGGCTGGCGTGCCCCGGGTCCACGGGACCAGGATGAGCCGATGGCGAAGGCTCGGAGGAACAGGCGGCACCCTGGTCGGGCTCGGCGGGTGGCGGAGCCGGGCATCCCGCGCCGTGAGCACTGGAAGGCGGACGGGACGCCGAAGGTGCGCTTCCCTTCGAGCGACGACGCGAATCGGGCCTCCCTCCGTGCGCGGCTGGAGGCGGGAGCGGATCTGCTCCCCTACGAGTGCCACTTCTGTCGCGGATGGCATCTCGGGAACGAGCGACGCTGACATCGGCTCCGGGGCGAGCCGTCGGGCGAGCCGTCGGGCGGATCGGCACATCCGATCCACGAGCACCGGCCGGTCTGCCCCACGGGCGGTCCGGGAGCCGACGAGCTCACGCCGGCCGGTAGACCTCAGCCTGCCATCTCCCGGTCATGGGAACGGCGCACAGCGGGCCCGACACGGCGACCAGCCAGGCCAGCACCACCTCTCCGGGGATCCCGTCGGGGAGCGACGCCACCAGGCCCCGTCGCGGGTGGTCCTGGACCACCCGCCAGCCCGCCAGGGGCGCCAGCCCCATCTCGCCCAGGCCGGGGAGCACGCGCGATCCCCGGGCGTGCTGCACACCGATCTGTGCCGGTCGGAGGGCACCGCTCCGGCCGGCAGCGGGCGCCATCCAGGTGGCGGTCGGGACCTTATGCGGCCCGGGGCCGAAGATGGCGAACAGCCCCGGAGGGGGCGGCTCGTCGTCGGGGTGGATCACCGGTCGCACGTTGATCCACCCATGCCGGCGCCGTTCGAGCTCAGCCATGCGATCGAGAGGGTCACCCATGTCCGACGGGTCGAACTCCAGGCGTTCGACCGGGCCACGGCTCATGGCCGGCGGGACCGCCTCACGGCTGGGCGAAGGGTGCGCCGTCGAGCGCGTCGAGCGTGGTGAACGCCTCGACCGGCCGGCGCTTCAGCCGCGTCGGTTGCCTGACGGGATGGCCGAGCGCCAAGACGCCGGCAACGACCAACTCGTCGGGTACGTGCAAGAGGGTCTTCACCGCCGCCTCCTCCCTGACCACCATCGTCGTGAGGACCCCGGCCAGGCCCTCCTCCCGCGCGGCGAGGAGGATGCTCCACGCGAACGGGTAGATCGAGGCACCTCCCACCATGGTGTAATGCCCGATATCGCGATCCAGCGTGGCCAGGTTGCGCAGATCGGCGAGGACCACCAGCATCGCCGGGACAGCGTCGAGGTGCTCGGCAAAGCCGCCCGGCCCTGCTGCAGCCGCCTCGGCGACCGACGCCGCTCTGCCCAGGGCAGCCGCCATCGCCTGCTCGTCGGTGACGACCGCCCAGGGGACGAGCCCTGCGGAGACTTGGGCCAGGTAGCCGTACCACCCGGGGAGATAGCAGTCCCGGATCGCCCGGCGAACACCCGGATCCTTCACCACGACGACCCGCCAGGCCTGGCGGTTGCCACCGTTCGGGGCGAACCTCGCCGTGTCGAGGATGCGGTACAGCGACTCGTCCGAGACCGCGTCCGCGGTGTAGTCGCGAACTGCACCGGTCGTGCGCAGTGCTTCACCGAGCTCCACGGCCCCACGCTAGCGCCGCCGACACTGACCCCGGCACACGCAAGAGCAGAGACCGGGAGAGACCGGGTCTGTCTCCTAGAGCGTCTCGAGCACCGCGTCGGCAGCGCTGACCGAGAGACCGGCACCCGGTTCCACGAAGAGCCCGGTCACGACCCCGTCCTGGAGCACAGCGGCGTACCGCTTCGACCGCGTCCCGAGCCCGAACGCGCTCCCGTCCATCTCCATCCCGATGGCCCGGGTGAAGTCCCCGTTCCCGTCGGCGAGCAGGAGCACGCGGTCGCCGACCTGCTGTGCATCTCCCCAGGCACCCATCACGAACGGATCGTTCACCGCGATACAGACGATCCGGTCCACGCCCTTGGCCAGGATCTCGTCGTGGCGGACCAGGTAGCTCGGGAGGTGGTAGTCCGAGCACGTCGGCGTGAAGGCGCCGGGCACGGCGAACAGGACCACCCGACCGGAACCGAGCACGTCACCGGTTCGCATCGGGGTCGGCCCCGACGGCCCGGGCGCCATCACCTGGACGTCGGGGACTCGCTCTCCCACTGCAATAGCCATTGTCTCTCCTCCGTCTTCCTCTCTTCACTCTCGCACGAGAACGAGGCTGCTGGCAGAACGCTACGACCGCTCTCCTCCATCGAGCACGGTCGCGACCACCCGCCGGCACCGGCCGCACCACGCGGCCGCCGAGCTCCGATCGCCCGGATGGACCAGACCGCCGCATCGGGTGCATCGATGGATGGTGGGCGACTCGGGGCGGGCGGAGTCCATCACGTGTGCAGTGTGGCACAGGCGCGAGGCAAGCGGCAGATGATTGTGCGGCACCGAGAGCGGCGCGTCCGGCCATCGCCGGGCCTCGGCCGTGTCTCACTGGCAGAGCGCTGGAACCTGTCGAGGAGCGCTTGCCATACGAGATCGCCTGCGTGCGTGCAGAGGCGGCGTCACTGCGACGGGACGACGCGGCCCTGCGTGCCGAGCCCGCCGCACCGACCCGTGGGGTCAACCCGACCTTCCTCACCACCGCAGCCACGCGCCTCCGTACACCCGATGGCGAGCACAGCGCTTCAACGGCGAGATCTTGTGGCCGCCTCAGCCCACCAGAGCGGGTGTGCACCTCTCGCCATCCCATGGCCGGCGTCACCGAGCGCGCGGCGACTGGTCGATCCGCGACCAATCGATCCGCGGGGAGCACCACTCCGGAGCCTCGATCAAACCGAGGCCGCCCGGACACCGTGCGTGGATGACCCGCGCCAACCGGGTCATGCACACCGGGGGGAGCAACACGGACCGACGCGTGCCGAGCACCCTGATCAGGGCCGAGCACCCGGCCTGCGCGCTCGTCGTGCGCAACCTGGCGGTCGCCGAGGCCGGCGGATGCGCTGAGATGAGCAATACCCGCCGGGGTGGCGCCATCGGGGCCGAAGATGGAGCGGTGGAGCGTTGCTGCGACCGTCCATGGCCTACGGAGAGCGCTCTGCACGGTCAGCACGTCGGGCCCTGCTCGCAGTCCGGTAGCGATGTGGTACCAGGGACACCCGCAAGGTCCGGTCAGAGTTTGAGGATGGCGAGGAGAGCGGTGAGGCTCCAGGCACAGGTTCGTAGTGCCGCGGCGATGTTGGTTGCCCCGTTCATGCGGAGGAGGCTCATCGCAGTGTTGCGGAGCGTCGCCATCACCCGTGGTGCGCTGCCGCTCCTGCTGGTGGACGCGTCCTCCCGTAGGTGACGTCTCGACCCAGTGGAGCCGGTTCTCAATCCCCCAATGCCCTCTGGCCAGGTCGCCGAGTTCCTTCGCTCCTGTTCGAGAGGCCGAACCCTGAGCGTGGCCCGGGCCAGGTTCGCGGCGGGGTGCGCGGCGGGGTGCCGCCCGCGCTCGGTGGGGCACAGTGCGCTCACTCGCGAGCACGTCCGGCCGCACGGGGCACGTTGAGCGTGAAGGCGATCGTGGCGAGCACGGACACCGGGGGTCGCACCGTCACGCGGATCTCACGCCGGAGGAGTGCCCGCAAGGGCGACCGCGTCCCCGTACAGACCGCCGCCATCTCCAGCCATCCCCCCGAGAGCACCGGCACCGCGCCGACCGCCGAGCCGGACACCACGATGACCCCCGGTCCGAAGGTGACCGTCACCCCGAGGTCACGGTCGCTCATCATCAGCACCGCGCTCCCGCGGGCTCTGCGGGCCATCCGAGCCCGTGCCCGGGAGTCGGCGAGGTTCGCCCGGAGGAGCTCCGCCACCATCGACGCCATGCCGGCAGCCTCGCCGCCAGGTTCGACGGCGACCTCCGGCGGGAGGATCACACGTCTCGCCACCACGCCTCGAGCCCGAGGTCGTCAGCGATCACCTGGAGGGCGTTGTAGGCGGGGGCGAAGGTGATGAACCCGTGCGGGTGCTGGGTCGAACCCGCCAGGTACAGTCCCTCGACGGGAGTGCGGTACTGGGCGAGCGCCGACAAGGGCCGGCGGTCGAGCATGTTGGCCAGTGACACCTCGCCCATCATCCAGTCACCCCGGACCATGTTCGGGAGTTTCCGCGCGATGTCGGCCGGTGTGTACGGGGTCCAATCGAGGATCGCCCCGTCCCCCATGTTGGGGGCGAACCGCCGCCACGCCTCGATGCAGCGCCGGCCGTACCAGTGCCCCATCTCGTCCCACGCGGCCGGACCGCCGTCACCGACGGCATAGGGGGCGATCTGGCGAAGCAGCCCGGTGTAACCACCCTCCGGTGCGTCGCTCGGATCGAAGAGCGTATTGACCGCTGCGTTCGGCCGACAGACTTCAGGGAGCCTGCCCGACCGGACGGCCCGCCAGTCCGTGTCGAGCTCCTCGGTCGACGCGTACCCGAGGTTCACCACCCAGGCGCGATCCACGTCGGGATCGAAGGCGGCAGCCGCGTAGCGAGGTGGCTCCGACATCGCCAGATGGACGGAGAAGAGGCTCCAGGGCTGGTGGAGGAGGTCGGACTCCACCGCCGCGGTGAGCTCGGAAGGAACCGACCCGTCGGGGAGGAGGCGGAGGAAGGTCTGCTCGATGTCGATGGTGGACACCACCAACTTGTGGGCACTGATCTCGGTACCGTCGGCGAGGACGACGCCCACCGCCCGGCCACCGTCCACCGCGATCCGTGCGACCTCGGCATCGGAGATGAGCACGCCTCCATGCTGAGCCAGATCCCGCCAGAGCACGTGGGCGAGCCGGTGGGAACCACCCACGCACAGCCGCCAGTTGTCGATCTTGCCCACCAGGAGCGGAAAGCTCATGGCCAGCCCGGGCACGTCGTTGGCGTACCCGCACACCGCTCCGTGGAAGGCCAGATGGGCTTTCACCTTCGGGTGCGTGAAGTGCAGGTCGAGGAAGGTGTCGATCGTCTCGCGGCGGAGCTTGACGGAGAGAAATTCGGACCGCTCCTCGACGCCAAAGACGCTGAGCGCCCGCGTCAGCTCCTTCACGGACATCGGCGGCTGGTACATAAGGGTCCCGAGCAGCAGGTTCACGTACCCGTGCGCCTCCGTGTAGAGGCGCCGGAACGTCTCGGCGTCCTGTTCGGAGAAGCGGGCGATCGAGGCGCAGGTTTTGTCGAGGTCCGTGTGCACGGTGAGCGCGGTGCCGTCGTCGAAGATCGACGCCATCTGGACCTCGGGACGCACGTACTCGAGCCCGTGGTCGGCCAGGTCGAGATCAGCCTGGGGCGGGGCCAGATCGACAAAGGTGTGGTAGTTGGCGTGCACGTTGTGGAGGAATCCCGGCAAGGTGAGCTCCTCGGTGCAGAGACCGCCGCCCTCCTCGTGACGACGCTCGAGCACCACCACCTCCATACCGCTCCGAGCCAGGTATGCACCGAGGGCGAGCCCGTTGTGCCCCGACCCGATGACGACGGCATCGCAGGCGTCACGCACGGGCCACTGCCCCCTCGCTGCCGGACGTGGCTGCCTCGTAGGGAGGTCGTCCGAGCGGCCAGGTCGTCGACACCGCGTTCGTGTACGCCTCGAGGAGCGACTTCACGTGCTCGGCGTGGCGGAGAAGCAGGCGCATGTCCCCGCGGACGGTGATGGCGCCCCGCAGGGCGGCGTCGATCGGGTCGGCGAGACCTGCCGCAATCTCGTCGAAGACCGTCGCCGGGCCGCGGAAGCGATAGTCGACGCGGCCCGCTACGTGCGCCTTCTCGTCCTCCCCCGGATCGAGCTCCCGGTACCACAGGCAGGAACCGTCCTCGATCTCCATGAGGAATCGCCGCTCGCCCTCACCGTCCACGTACGGAGACCTCCCGTCGGCGGCGATCTCGACCGCCACCACGAACCGCCCTTCCGGGGTGGTGCGCAGACGGGTCACCCCGGCGTTGATGGCGGCACGCACCGCGTCGTACCACTCGGTGGAATAGATGTCAGGCATGGCCTCTCCTCCCTCGTGCTTGTCGTCCCTCCGGGCTCGGTGCCGCATCCCGCCGGCCGCAGGCGCGGCCCGGTGACCCTGGGCGGCGCCCGAACGGACGCGGCGGGCTCGCCATCTCAGTACCCGCGATCGGCGACGGCCGGCGAGGGCAGCTCGAAGTCCTCGGCGATCGCCTTGAACGCGTTGTACCCGCACGCGGCGTGCACACCGCCCCCCGGGTACGCCGACGGCCCGCACAGGTAGAGACCGTCGATCTCGGTGCGATAGTTGGCGGCCTCCGGAAACGGCCGGTTCACGCCGACCTGGTCGAGGGAGAACCCGCCGTTGGAGAAATCACCCTCGCGCATGAGGTTCTTGCGCTCCATCTGGTCCGGTGTGTACAGGCGATGGGCGACCACGTTGTCCATGGTCATGTTCGGGGCGACGCGGTTCCATTCGGCGAGCAACCGGTCGTCGTGGGTCGCCCGGACGTCGGCCCACTCCGCCGCCGAGAGCTCACTGGCCTTCGGGAGGAAGAACCAGCCGGTTGCCGCGTGATGTCCTGTTGGCGCCTGGGCGCGGTCCCACAGGCTGTTCACCCACGTCCCCGCGGCGGCCCGCATCGGCAACCGACCGCCATACGCGTCTCGGACGTAGCGAAGCACGTCGGCGGCATCCTCGAAGCCGACGACCGTGTAGAAGCACCGATCAATGTCCGGGTCGATGGCGGCCGCCCGATAGGCGGGCGCATCCCGCAGGCACCAGGCTGTCGTGCCGAGCACATGGCTCGGTCCATAGCGGAACGCCTCCGATCGCTGGATCCAGTGATCGGAGAGGTGGTCCGGCCCCACCAGCTCCAAGAGGGTCTGGCGCAGGTCTGCGTTGGAGGCCACCAGCCGCTCGGCACGATACTCGGTCCCCCGGGCACGCACGCCGACGGCGCGACCCCCTTCGACCATGATCGAGTCGACGGAGGTGTTCTCCAACAGATCGACACCCTCCCGGTAACACGCCTGCGTCATCGCCTTGGCCAGGGTGTGGGTCCCACCGAGGCACAGCTTCCAATTCGCCATCGTCCACATCACGAACGTCACGAACATGCCGCCGAGGCCCGCTTCCTCCAGGGGCGCCCCCCACTCCACCGACGCCCGGTACAGCAGGGCGCGCAGCTCCGACGTCTCGAAGAGCTCATCGATCACCGCACGCGGCGACTTGGTAACGAAGTTGGCCGAGACACCGAGATCGCCGAACATCCCTTCGAGCAGCCCACCCTGGTCCTCCAGGGTCTGCGCCACGGGCAGGCTGTAGAGGTTGGCGGCGACGAGGCCTTCGAGGCTGGCGGCGCGTCGCTTCATCTCCACGTATCGGTCGGCATCGGTCGCCGAGTACCGGGCGATGCTCGCCCTCGTCCGCTCGAGCAGGTCGGGACGGTGGAGGATGATCGGTGGACGGTCATCGGGGAAGACAATCCCGGCCTGCGCCTCCGGGGTCACCGTGCGCAACCCCAGATCCTCGAGCCCGAAATCCGTGATCATCGGCATGACGTCGAAGAACTCCATGTACTGCGCGTGCAGGTTGTGCCGGAAGCCGGCCCGCACCGGTTCCTCGGTGTTCACGCCGCCGCCCTCTTCGTGCCGACGCTCGACGACGAGTGTGGACAGGCCGGCGCGCTGCAGGTAGGCGGCCAGGCACAGCCCGTTGTGGCCGGCTCCGATCACGATGGCGTCGTAGGTGTGTCGCTGCATGGTCAATCCTTCTCGGGGCCGGCCGCGGTGTCTGCACGTTGCGATGCGCTGGGGACCGATCCGCCCTCACGGAACGGCCCCCGTGGCGGCCGATCGGGTCGGGGCGCACGGGCCGGGGCCGGCGGCCGGGCCGGACGGGCGACGCGCGGCGGGAGGACGGCCCGGGGAACGCGTGGTGCCCCGTCCGCCTGGGCGGTCCCCTCCGCCTGGACCGCCCCGTCCGCCTGGGCGGTCCCCTCCGCCTTGACCGGAGATCGGAGCGATGCCCGGCCCAGGCGGGTCGGACCCCCAAGGTGCTCACCCTCGTGGTCGCTACCCGGAACGTCGGGACGGCGAAAAATCCACAACAGCCCCAGGTGGAGCACGCTCGGTCTGAGCGCGAGCTTCAGGATGCTGCCGATGTCGCGCGGGCCGACCCTGACCGTCGTCTCCCAGGTGATCGGGGCGTGGGTCACACCCTTGAGCAGAATGCCGCTCCCGTCGCGCTCGACCGTGAACTCCCGGAGGTCCATATCCAGCTCGCGACGGCCGAGTCCCTTCGAGCGGATCTTCATGACAGGTACTGCTCTTGGTAGCGGCGGACGAAGGGCGGGGTCTGCCACCACCGCTCGGCGCCCATGTCCTCGACGACCGACCCGGCCGCGATGTAGCCGGGTCCCCCGATCACGAGCCCGCCCGGGTAGGAAGAGGACCCGCACAGATAGAGGCCGGCGATCGGAGAGCGACCCCCGACGCACGATGCGCTGGGCCGGAACGCACCCATCTGGAGCGGGTTGTAGTCGCCGTGCTTGATCGACCCCCGCACCATCGACGAGATGCGGGTCTCGATGTCGACCGGGCTTTCGAGCGATCGGCGGACGATCCCCGAGTCGTCGAGCCCGGGCCAGTGGCGCCTCCACAGGTCGAGGAGCTCGTCGGCGACCCCGGGTCCGCGGGCCTCCCACCCGCCGTCGATGTCGTAGGGAGCATGGATCTGCAGGAAGCTCACGTGGTGACCCGCGATCCGGGTCAGGGTGAGGTCGTAGCGCGTCTCGACGGTTGCATGCCCGCCCAGGCGGTCACCGAGATCTCCGGAGGCGACCGCGTCGTAGTGACCGAGGACGTCATCGGTCGAGTCGAAGCCGAGCACCACCATCAGTGCATCGTTCACCCAGGGGTCGTCCACCTCATAGCGCGGGTTCGTCGTGGTGGCCAGGGCGAGCGTGCAGAAGGACCACTTGTCCCACTCCCAGTGCTCCGCCGCCTCGGACATCTCCCCGGGGACGTCGGCGCGGTCGATCAGCTTCCCGAAGGTCAGGGGAGGTGCCAGGCTCGACAGCACGGCCTTTGCGCCGAGGAACCTCCCGTCGAAGCACTCCACGCCCGTCACCGCGCCTTGTGACACAACGATCCGGGTGACCTCGGAGTTGTCGAGGACCACGCCGCCCGCCTTGTGGATCTCACGAGACAGCGAGCCGGCCAGCTTGTGGGAGCCGCCGTAGCACTGCGCTTTGTTCATGGCGCGATCGATCATCAAGGGGACCATGAACCCGAGACCGCTCTCCCGGGGGTCGAGGCCCCACATGCACGCCACGTAGAGCATCAGGGCCCGCACGCGGTCGTCCTCGAAGGTCTCGTCGATGATCTCGACCGGAGACATCTCGGTGAGGCGGAGTGCCTCACCGCCCACCTCGGTGCGTTCGAGGGACTCGATCATGTCGATCGGTGACAGCGCGGGCAGGTAGGTCCCCGGCGCCAACAGATCCTCGACGATCCTCCGCCACGTGCGCATCACCCGACCGAAGGCGGCCGCGTCGGCGGGCGAGGCCTTGGCCAGCGAATCCTTGGTGTCCTCGATCTGATGACAGAGCATCAGGCTCGACGCGTCCGAGAACACCGCTGCGGCCTGCGCGTTCGGTTTCACGAAGTAAAGACCGTGTGCACGGAGGTCGAAGTCGGACAACACCGGCAGGTAGTCGGTCATCATGTGGTAGAACGCGTGCGAGTTCGTGTAGTACCCCGGGAAGAGGGTCTCCTCCGTCGAGAGCCCGCCCCCGATCTCCTGGCGGCGTTCGACCAGCGCCACACGCAGGCCGGAACGCGCCAGGTAGGCGGCAGCGATGAGCCCGTTCGGGCCACCGCCGATGACCACCACGTCGAAGTCGGTCCGCTCCGGGAACTCGTCGAGGATATGCTCCGAGGGCCGTAGGATACGGTGCTCGACCCGGGTCATGACGCGTACCCTCCCTTCGCGGACGGGTCCGGCACATAGAACGGCGACGGGTACCACCAGCTCCCCGGGTCGGCGATGCCGTCCTCGATCAGCACGTGCATGAGGTTGTAGGGAACGGCCATCAGGCACAGGCCCCCGGGGTGCGACGTCTGGTTACAGAGGTAGAGCCCCTCGATGGGTGTTCGGTAACGGCCGAGCTCGGGCAGCGGCCGGTTGCCGAACCACTGGTCCTCGGAATGCCGGATCCCGTACCAGTTGCCACCCACCAGCCCCGTGTTGCGGAACTCCGAGTCCTGTGGTGTGTTGACGAAGACGTCCACGATGTTCTCGCCGGTCATGTTGGGCGCCAGCTGCTCGAGCAGCCCGAGCGCCGCCTTGGTGATCTCGTCCTTCTGTCGGTTGACCCCGTCGGGTCCGTTGACGTCGTACTCCGGCGGCGGCATCTCGAGGTAGATGGGTGACAGCACGTGGAAACCCTCGACCGCGCGGGTCGAGTCGTAGACGTCGTGCGTGCAGATCATCATGGTCAGGTGCTCGGGCTGGAGGCTGACAGGCCCCGTCCTTGTCGAGTACGAGTCCCGCGTCTGGATCCGGACCCACTCGAGGGAGTCGGCGGGTGCGACGACGCATGACGGGTACACCTCGTCCGGGAACGCGTCGGCACGCCCGTGGTATCGGGGGAGCTCCCGGCAGATCACGGACATGACGAACAGGCTTCCCCCCTTGAGGGAGATGTCGGAGATCCGCTGGCGGAAGGAAGGATCGAGGTGGCGTTGACCGATCACGTTCAAGAAGGTGTGCTGGACGTCGATCGCCGAGATGACCGCCTTGTCCGCCCAGATCGTCTTTTCGCCGAACGCCGCGTCGTCCGCGAGCCGGACCCCGACCGCCCGACCGTCACGGATGATGACTTCTCCGACAGGCGCATTGGTGATGATGCGTGCCCCGTGCGCCAGTGCGCACCTGACGATCGCGTGGGCATAGGTGTGCATGCCGCCCCGGGGAGCCCCGGAGGCGTAGTTGAACAGGAGCGTGCCGCCGAGGGCCTGGAGCATCATGCCGTCCCACGCCGGGTGGGCCCCGCAGTACCACGCCCCGATCGCGCTCAGCACCTTCAAGGGCTCCCAATGGACAAACTCGTCGAGGAAGTCGAGGTAATTCATGTCGAGGAGCTGGTCGAACCAGAACTGGGGGAGCCGCTCGCGGAACACCTTCCACCACGGCATGTCGACCGGATCCATCTCGAGCTGCGAGGGAAGCGGCGGGGTCCAAAAGAGGGCGCGCAGTAACTCGCGGGATCCTTGCTCGCCGAGCTCGTCGAAGATCCTCCCCGTGCCACCCTGGTCCTCGGGCGAATAGCGGGCAAGACTCTGTTCGGCGAGGTCGGGCCGCCACCGCGACCCCATGTTGGCAGCCTGGCCGTCGAGTGTGACGAGGCCAGCCATCGACGGGTAGTACACCATCCGCATGCCGTACTTCCACAGCTCAAGCTGATCGAAACCCGGTGCTGCGCCGCCGTAGAGGTAGGTGGCATGCGGGTCGATGCGGAACCCCGGCCGTACCTCCGTGTTCTCCTGCCCACCGCCGCATTCGGGGCGGGCCTCGAGCACGCACGTGCTCAGCCCGGACTTGGCCAGGTAGGCGGCGATGGTCGAACCGTTGTGCCCACCGCCGATCACCACCACATCGAACCGTTCGTCCCGCACGTGCACCCCCCCAACTGGGCAAGACAATTCAACATCTTGTGTCTCATTGTCTCGCGTCCGTTGGGAGCGTACCTGCGCTCATGGAACAGCGCAAGCCATCGCGTCCCACCGATGCACGACCACGAATGCAGGGAGCCAGGCGTCGGATCCCCGCATCAACGGGGGCGGTGAAACCCCAGGCAGCAGCGCGTGTACTTGCGCCCGCTCCCGCACGGGCAGGCGTCGTTTCGGCCAGCACTCCGCCACGGGGCTTCGATCGAGTCCTCCTCCTCACGCAGTTCGCCCATCAGCGTCGCGATGGGTCGGAACCGGCAACCCAGCTGCGCCATCCGCTCCATGGTCGGCACGGCATGGGTAAAGAACCTTCGGTAACCCGCACACAGGTAGTTGTGGCCCGGCTCGCCGTCGGGTGCCTCGACGAAACGGTCCTTGGGGCACCCGCCCCGGCAGACGAACTGGACGGGGCACTCCCGGCATGCCTGCGTCAAGCCTGTGCTCTTCTCCGCACCGAAGGCGACCTGCCCGGGGCTGTCGACGAGGAGGGCAGTCCCTCGCTCGCCACCGCTCCGAGACGACGGCCGGGATCGACGAAGTGGTCGCAGGCGAAGACGCTCCCGTCGTGTTCGACCGCGAGCGCGCGACCGAACGTCTCGGCCATCCTGCACAGCATGGGCTGGTTGCCCGCCCAGACGGCGACGCACTCGCGGAAGAGCTGTACGCCGATCCGGTCGAGGTCGTGGCGGACCCACTCGTCGTAGACCGTGCAGAGGAACTCCCCCATTCCCTCGGGAGGAACCGAACGATCGGAAAGTCGTCCGTCGGCATCGCGCTGCACGACGGCATCGCGCTGCACGACGGGGAGGAACTGGAGCCAGCGGACGCCTTCGTCGAGAAAGAAGCGGTAGACCGCGAGAGGCCGGGACACGTTGCCTGCATTGAGCGTGCAGAGCACATCGGGATCGATCCCGCGGTTGCGGAGGCGCTGCGGTCCCCGCATGGCCCGTGCGTGAGTGGCACCGCCGTGGAGCTCGGCAGGTCCGTCGATGGACATCCCCACAGCTATACGATGCTCAGCCAGAAACCTGCACCACGCGTCGTCGAGCAGCGTTCGCGTTCCTCGGCTACGTCGCCGTCCTCGTGCACGCCCTGATCGAACGCGAGTTGTGCAGCGCGATGCGTGATGCCGGTGTTGCCGAGCTGGCGCTCTACCCGGAGGGTCGTGCGTGCACGGGGCCAACCGCAGCCCGCGTCATCGAGATCTTCGGACCGCTCTGCGCCCATGAGCTGGTGGACCACGGCACGGTCCTCAAGGGCTACCACCCGGAGCTCTCGAAGCTCCGGCGTTCATCTTCAGGGGTACCTCAACGAGTTCAGCTTCCGTTTCAATCGCAGGCACTCTCGGGCACGCGGGCTGCTTTTCTACGCCCGATCTTCCAGGCGGTTCTCCACGGCCCCGTTCGGTACCGAGAGCTGGTCCCGAACTCCCGGCCAAAGAAGCGTCACCGACCCCACCGGGCCACCGCGGCCACCCGGCGAGCCTGGAGTCACCACCGGCTCGCCGACCACAGAGAAGGGCGTAGCCACCATCCTTACATCTTGTGGGTACTCCGGTTCAATGGATAGCCCTTCGTCCCTCATACCCAGTGGGGACAGACCGACCGATCCAGCCACCGCCGGTAAAGGACATCGTCGGGACGGATTCGCCCCCACTGATGGGGGCGCAGTGGAGGCGAAAGGCCTGCCACCCCTGTCGCCATTTCGGTCTAAATACGGTCTGAGGTGATGATTCCCGTTACGTGGCGGGAACATCATCCACCGTGGCGGCCCCTACCAGGGGCCATGAGGGTCTGACCAGGACTTTCACGGTGGGCCTTGGGCCACACAATACGAACCAACTGCCCACCTTCGACGGGCCGTCGCTCCGCCTCGAGCCGGCGGTCGGTACGCACGCCGGTCACTCGCGAGGTCCAACCTTCACCATAAGTAGCACTA
>JAKADK010000021.1 GCA_021820665.1 Actinomycetes bacterium
GACATGGGCACTCCAGGTGTCGGTGGTCGGAAGGGCAAGACGCCCCTCGGCCCCCGTTCTACCGGGGATCGCTGGCTGAAGGTACGCCACGGGCACGCCACGGGCACGCCACGGGTACGCCACGGGTACGCCACGGGTACGCCACGGGCACGCCACGGGCACGCAACGGAGACACCAGGGCGGCGACCGGCGGGCGGCACCGGGTCGCGGCGGCACCGGGTCGCGGCGGCACCGGCCGGGTAGCGTTGGCCCATGCCGAAGCGCCGCGCCTCCGACCTCCTCGTCGACGCTCTGGAAGCCGAAGGCGTCGAGTACGTGTTCGGGATCCCCGGTGAGGAGACCCTCGACCTGTCCGAGTCGTTGGACCGCTCGACCATTCGCTTCGTCCCGGTCCGGCACGAACAAGGCGGCGCCTTCATCGCCGACGGGATCGGGCGGTTGACCGGCCGGGCCGGGGTGGCCCTCGGGACGCTGGGGCCCGGTGCGACCAACCTGGTGACCGCCGTGGCCGACGCCTACCTGGACCGGGCGCCGCTCGTCGTGCTGACCGGCCAGGGCGACCTCGAGCGCATGCACAAAGAGAGCCACCAGTACATCGACGTCGTCTCCCTCATGGCGCCGATCACGAAGTGGAACGCCCGGGTGACCGCACCGGGCATCGTCCCCGAGGCGGTGCGCAAGGCCTTCGCCGTGGCCGAGACCGAGAAGCCGGGGGCGACCCACCTCGAGCTCCCTGAGGAAGTCATGGGTGCGACCGTCGGGCCGGAGGACTGCCCGCTGGGCCGGAGCGATCCGGTTCGCCCGCAGCCGAGCGCCCGGTCGATCCTCCGTTCGGCCGACCTCATCCGGGCGGGGCGGCGGGTCGTGGCGCTGGCCGGCAACGGGGTGGTCCGCGGTCGTGCCGCTCCGGCGCTCCGCGAGTTCTCCCGGGCGACGGGCATCCCCGTCGCCGAGACCTTCATGGGCAAGGGTCTCATCCCGGCCGACGATCCCCGGAGCCTGGGGGCAACGGGGCTTCAGGCCGGGGACTACGCCATGGCGGGGTTCGACGACGCCGACGTGGTGGTGGCGATCGGCTACGACCTCGTCGAGCAGGCGCCCCGGCAGTGGAACCCTCGCCGGGACAAGACGATCATCTGCATCGACACGCTCCCGGCCGAGATCGACGCCTACTTCATGCCGGCGGCGGAGCTGGTGGGCGACATCTACCACGTGCTCACCGTCCTGGCCGAGGAGCTCCGGGGCCAGGTCAGGCCAGGAGGCTCGACACGGCTCCGGGACACGACGTTGGGGCTCCTGGCCAGCGCCGCCACCGACGACCGGTTTCCCATGCAGCCGCCGCGGGTGCTGGCGTCCGTCCGCCGGCTGCTCGGTCGAGAGGACGTGCTGGTGAGCGACGTGGGCCTGCACAAGCTGTGGATCGGCCGGATGTTCCCCGCCTACGAGCCCAACACGACGCTGATCGCCAACGGCCTGGCCGGCATGGGCTTCGCCGTGCCGGCAGCCATCGCGGCGAAGCTGGTGCGTCCGGACGCGACGGTGGTGGCCGTCTCGGGTGACGGCGGCTTCATGATGAACGTCCAGGAGCTCGAGACCGCACGGCGGCTCGGCACCGCGTTCGTGAACCTCGTGTGGGAGAACGGCCAGTTCGGATCGATCGTGTGGAAGCAGGACCGCCGCTTCGGCCGCCACTTCGGGACCGACTTCACGAACCCGGACTTCGTGGCCCTTGCCGCCGCGTTCGGCCTGCCGTCGTGGCGGGTGACGAGCGCCGCCGATCTCGACGACCGGCTGGCCGCCGCCCTGGCGCTCGACGTCCCGAGCGTGATCGTGGTGCCCATCGACTACAGCCTGGACGTTGCCATCTCCAGCGAGCTCGGCGCCACCACGACGGCGACCTGAGGGGTACTCAGGTCGGGGCTCACCTGTGCCCGGGAGGGGATCCCGTCTGCTCGGGGGTGGCAGCGGCCGTGACCGGGAGCCGGCGCTCGAGCTCCCGGTTGAGCTCGGCACCGAGCAGCACGGCCAGGCCGGCCACGAACAGCCACACGAGGAGCACCACGACCCCGGCGAAGACCCCGTAGGTCTGTGAGGCATGCCCCAGGTCGTTCAGGTAGTAGGAGTAGACGGCGGATGCGGCCAGCCAGCCGACGGCAGCGAGGACACCCCCGGGGCTGATCCACTCCCACCGGCGCTCGGGCCGGTCCGGGCCGATCCGGTAGTAGGCGGAGAGCAGCAATCCGACGAGCACGATGGCGACCAGCCAGCGCAGCGCGGTCCACCCCACGTCGAAGATATCGGCGGCGACCGGCACGGAGTGCCGGAGCAGCCCGCCGACGGGATTGCCGAGGACGAGGAGCCCGAAGGCGACGCCACCGAGAGCCACCGTGACGGCGATGAGCGGGAGGGCCACGAGCCGGCGACGCACGAAGCCCCGGTCCTTGCCGACGTCGTAGGCGACGTCCAGGCCCACCTGGAGCGAGGCCATCGCCTCCACCGAACCCCACAGGGCCACCAGTGTCCCGGCGATCACCGCCGTGGTGCTCTCCCCATGGGTCAACGGCGTCCGGAGGGACTCGGTGATCACCTTGGCCGCCGCGGCGGGGAGCACCGTGTTCAACACGTGGGTCACGTGAGCGAGCTGGGCCGGAGTGAGGCCGACGAGGCCGGCCACGCCCAGTAGGGCGACGATGCCGGGGAAGATGGCGAGGAACCAATGGAACGCCAGGCTGGCGGCGGCGGTGGTGATGCGGTCCCTCCCGGACTGGACCACGGTGGACCGCAGCACGTCGGGCCACGATCGGACGGGGAGCTCCGAGGTCCGGATCCGACGTCCGACGGCGTGCTCGATGCGGTGCGGGGTTCGCTGGGGTGCCGCGACGTCGGGTGCCGAACCTCCCGTCGCCTCGACGGCGCCCGGAGCGGCGATGGGTTCACCCGGGGGTGACGTCACGGTCCCTCGGTCCCGGGGTCCCGCGGTCCCGGGGGTGCCGCACGACGGTCGGTTCCCCGAAGTGGCGGAGCGGGGCGGTGTAGATCGACCGGTCGTCCAGGGCCCGGGAGACCAGCATGGCCCCGATCACTGCCAGGATGAGCGGTACCAGCAGCGATCCTCCGGTGCCGGTGAGCTCGACCATGAGCGCCAGGGAGGCGAGGGGGGCCTGCATGGCGGCGGCCAGCATGGCGGATGCCCCGATGATGGCGTAGGCACCCGGCTCGGTGCCCGGCCACAACGCCGTCCAGGCGTGCCCGAACACGGCCCCGAACAGGGCGCCGAAGGCGAGCGTGGGGGTGAACAACCCGCCCACCGCCCCGCCCCGGAGGAAGGTCCCCGTGGCCAGGGGCCGGATGACCAGGAGGACCGCCACCAACGACAGGCCGAGCTGGCCGAGGAAGAGGAATTGGGCCAGGTCCTTCCCGTTGCCGAGGACCTCGGGGTACTCGACCGAGACGCACCCGACAGCCACGAAGACGGCGGCCAGGGACACGAGGAGCCGCCACCCGCCGGGGCGGTGTTCCTTCGACCATGCGAACAGCCGGATGTAGCCGACCGCCAGCACGCCGGCCAGCGGGCCACAGACGATCGCCGCGATCGCCAGGGACGGTGTGACAGCGTACGTGGGGAGACGATAGGTCGGTTGGTCGGGGAGGAGGACCCAGGACACCCCGGTGGCGATGCCGGCCGTGGCCAGGGCCGGCAGCACCATGGGCAGCGTCAGCGTGCCGAGGAGCACCTCGAGACCGAAGAGCGCCCCGCCCAGAGGCACGTTGTAGACGGCGGCCATCCCGGCTCCGGCGCCGCACGCCACCAGCAGTCGGCGTTGTGCCGCGGTGAGCCCGCCGACGTCCGAGACCTTGGAGGCGATGGCCGCGCCGGTCTCCTTCGGTGCCCCTTCCCGTCCGAGCGTCGCCCCCAGGGCGACGGTCACGATCTGGACCACGCTGTTCACGATGGTGAACACGAACGGGAGCTTGCCGTCCTCTTCCCAGACGGACTCGGACAGACCTGTGCTCAGGTGGGTGAACCGCCGGAGCGTCAGCCAGGCCAGTCCGGCGGTCACCCCGGCGATCGCCATCACGATGACGCGCCGCAGCGGGGGTGCCGCCTGGACCCCGCGCTGGAACAGGCCGCCGTGGTACCCGTAGGCGAGGTGTTGGACGCCGTGGAGGATCTCCATCAGCAGTGCGGCCCCGATCCCCGCTCCGATCCCGGTCACGGCAACGAGCAGCCAGAAGCGGGCCAGCTCTCGCGACGAGCCCCACACCAGCGGGACGTTCGGCTGCATGATGTGGCCGGAGCGCACCGAGGGGGGTGCCGCTGCGGGAAGGTCGTGGGGTGGTGCCGGTGGCGGCGAGCTGCCAGAGGTCGCCTCGCCGTCTGGCTGGTCTGGCTGGTGCTCCGCCGTTCCCCCGTTCATCTCGCGCCGCGTCCCGCTCGGCCTTCCTCTGGCCGGTGCTCCGGTGCCACGCTCCCGGGCGCGGCACCGGCACGGGACGGGGAGTCGCGTGTGGCCCTCGGCGCGGTGGCGGCGGACGGTCGGATCCCCAGCACGGTAGTACCGCCACGCTCCTCGGACGAGCCGCGGGTGCGTGCAGTCGTCAAGTCGGTCACCAAACGTGTCGATGACCTGGTCATGGTGACCGATCCTCTGGCGCGGGCGTGTGCCGCGATCCTGACCAGGCACCCCGATGCCCCGGTGGCGGCCATGGGCCCGGACGGGATCTCGGTCGACGTCCCGGCCTCGCTCGGCCTGGTCGGACGCCGCGAGCTCCGGGCGCGCTCGGCGCTCGACCTCGTTGTCCCTGCCGACCGCGTGGTGCTCATCAACGCCTGGTCCCGGGTGAAAGAGGTGGGGATCGCCAGGACACCCATCCGGCTCTGTCACGATCCCGACCATGTGGTCCATCTCCACCTGGTGGACCTGAGCGAGGCACACGGGGTGTTCTTGGGCGTGTTCGCCGACGGCGGCGGGGGCGCGGACGAAGCGGTGGCGACGGGTGCCGGGGAGTTGGTGGCTCCGCGTTTCGCCCGCACGCACAAGGACGAGATGGCCGTGCTCACGGAGATCGACGAGGCGACCACGCAGATCCTCGGCTGGTCGTCCGAGGAGATGGTGGGTGCCCGGTCGCTCGACTTCATCCACCCCGACGACCAGCAGCTCGCCATCGACAACTGGATGGAGATGCTGGCCGCCACCGGGATGGCCCGCCGGGTGCGGCTCCGGCACGCGGCGAAGAACGGGGAGTGGGTCTGGCTGGAGATCACCAACCACAACCGTCTCCTCGATCCGGCGCACGGTGACGTCCTGGCCGAGATGGTCGACATCACCGACGAGATGGCGACCCACCAGGCCCTCGAGGCGCGCGAACGGCTGCTCTACCGGCTGGCCGAGACGATCCCCATCGGCGTCCTCCAGGTCAACCGGGCGGGCACGGTCCTCTACGCCAACCAACGGGTCCAGGAGCTCACTGGGACCGGCCCCGCCACGACCTTCGTCGCCCAGCTGGCCACGGTCGTCGCCGAGGACAGGGGAACGGTCGCCGACGCACTTGCTGCCGTGCTCGACCAGGGCCGCGACCGTGACGTCGAGATCCGCATCCAGACGGAAGAGGGAAGCATCCGCTACTGCGAGGCGCGGCTGCGGGCGCTCACCGGCGCGGCGGGGGAAGTGAGCGGAGCCATCGTGTGCATGGAGGACGTCTCCCAACGGGTGCAGATGCGCCAAGAGCTCGAATGGCGTGCCACGATCGACCCGCTGACCGGGTGCCACAACCGTGGGTCGACGATGGCGCTCCTCGACAAGATTGTGGCCGACGCCCCCGATCGGGCCAAAGGCCTGGCGGTCATCTTCTGCGACCTCGATCGCTTCAAGCCGGTGAACGACCAGTACGGCCACGCCACCGGGGACGAGCTCCTGGTGGCCGTCGCCCAGCGGCTCATCGGCACCGCCCGGGACGGGGACATCGTCGGGCGGATCGGTGGCGACGAGTTCCTCTTGCTGTGCCCCGACGTCGAATCGTCCGAGCACGCGCTCACCATCGCCTATCGCATCTCCGCCCGCCTGGCCGAAGCGTTCGCCCTCCGACCAGGGAGAGTCGGGGTCGGCGTGAGCATCGGCGTGGTGTGGGCCGACCGGGGGGCGGGCGACCCGGAGTCGCTCGTGGCGGCGGCCGACCGGGCCATGTACGAGTCCAAGCGGCGGGGCGGCCACCAGCCCGTGCTCGTGCGGGTCGGCGGCGACCATGACGGCGCGGTCGCCGAGGGGCCGGAGGGCAGGTGACCGTGGCGTTCGGCTGGACGCCGGATCGGGACTTCAGTCACAGGGGAGAGTGGTCGATGGAGCGGCGATGACCTGGCCCCACTCTCCGCCTGGTCGCGGCCGGTCCGCGCCCGCCCGGACGGGCGCGCCGGTGCGCGTGACCAGTGCCCGGCGCCCGGCGGCGGAGGTGGCCAACCGGTTCTTCCCCAAGACCAGATCCTGGTTCGTCCTGCGGGCGCCGATCCAGCTCCTGAGCCCGCGTTCTGTCCTGCGGGCCGTCTTCGCCCTGGTGACGGTGGCCTGGCTCGTGATCGGGGCCGTGGCGGTCTGGGGGACAGAGAGCCGGCTTGTCGTCCTGGCCGGTGTGGTCCCGGTGGCAGCCCTGTGGGTGGCGGTGCTGGCGCGGGGCCGGGTGGCTCCGAACTCCGTCGTATGGTTCGCCCTGGTCTACGCCGTGGCGGTGGGCGTGGAGGTGTGGGGCACCCACGGCGGGGCGACCGGGATCGTGTTTGTCGCCTTCTTCGTGCCGATGGGGGTGACCGTCGCCCTCTTCTCGGGCACGCGCGCCGTCCTCGGGTACGACGCGGCCTGTGTCGTCGCCCTCGGGTTCGCCCTCGCGCCGGCCGACGGGTGGGCGCACGCTGGCGCCATCGCGCTGTTGGCCGGTGTCGTGCTCGGTATCGGACCGCTCGGCATCGACCTCCTGGTGGCGTCCGGGCGCCGCCAGGGAGCCATCGACCTCGACACTGGCCTGCCCAACGCCATCGGCCTCGGGGACCGGATCCCCGAGATGCTCGCTGCCGGCCCGCTCGTCGTGGCGGTGGTGTTGCTGGAGGGCGTCGGGGACGCCCGGGGGGCGCTCGGCTACACGGTGGGGACGGAGCTGCGCCGCCGAGTAGTCGAAGACCTCGGGCAGATGGTGCCTGCCGGAACGGTGATCGGGAGGGTCGAAGGGGATGAGCTGGTGGTGGTGGCACCCCGGGGGCACCTGGGACACCTGGCGCCCACGGACGGGAGGCCTCGACCCGAGAACGACCCCGCCGACCCGGTTGGGGCCTTCGCGCTGCGCCTGACCCGGACGGTCGAGGATGCCCACGTCATGGTCGGCGGAATCGGGGTCCTGCTCCGGGCCCACGTGGGCGTGGTGACCGTGGACACCCCCGCGCGCTCTGATGCGGTAGGAGAGGCGCTGACCCTGGTCCGCCACGCGTCCCTGGCGGCCCGGCGGGCTGCCGCCACCGGTCTGAAGCTCCTCCGCTGGGACGGGAACGACGGCGCGCTGACCGTCGAGGACCTGGCGCTGCTGGCCGACCTGGGTGCGGCTGCCCGCAACGGGGAGCTCTCCTTGGCCTACCAGCCCCAGTGGGATCCCCGCTCCGGCCGGAGCGCGGCGATCGAGGCCCTCATCCGGTGGGAGAGCCCCGTGCACGGGACCGTGCCTCCCGGGCGGTTCATCCCGTTGGCCGAGCGGACAGGCCTGGTCGATCAGCTCACGACGTGGGTCATCGAGGAGGCCCTGGACGCCCAGGTCCGGCGTCGGGCTCTCGGGTGGGAGCTCCCGGTGTCGATCAACCTCTCGGCGAAGAACCTCGCCGATCCCGAGCTGGCGGGTCGGATCCTGGCCGAGCTGGCGGTGCGCGCCCTTCCGCCCTCGTCGCTCACCGTCGAGGTGACCGAGACGGCGGCGGCGGACGTCGAGCAGGCCGAGGTGGTCCTGCGCCCCCTGCACGACTTCGGGGTGCGGGTGTCGATCGACGACTTCGGGACCGGCTACACCTCCCTGGCCGCTCTCCCGTCGCTCCCGGTTGACGAGCTCAAGGTCGACCAGCGCTTCGTCCTCCGCTCCGCCACCTCACCTGCCGACGCGGCGATCGTCCGGACCGTCCGCGAGCTGGCGGGTCGCCTCGGCCTCGACGCGGTGGCCGAGGGAGTCGAGACCGAGGAGATCGCCCAGCGCATCGTGGCGTGGGGTTTCGACTACCTCCAGGGGTACCACTTCGCCCGCCCGATGTCCGAGGAGGCACTGATCCGGTACCTGATCGACGAGGCCGACGCATGCGAGCCCGGTTCGCCGCCTCCTCCGAGCGCACCCGGGACCGATCCACCGCCCGGCCCGCGGCGGCCGGTCCGGGTGCTCGCCAGGGCACCTCGGCCCTACCGGAACGCCACCCCGGCGCTCCGGCCGGCACGCACCGACATGGTGGTGACGGCTGGCGACCGGGAACGGGCCGGCGGTGTGGAGGGGGGCTGAGCTGCTGCCTCTAAGGTGTCCCACCGACAGCGAGCGACGAGAACGGGTTGGCATGAGCGAACAGCACGAGGGTCGGGGCGTGGCGCTGGTGACCGGAGCGGCCAACGGCATCGGCGCCGGGGCCACCAGGTACCTGGCGGCGAGCGGGATGCGGGTGGTGGTGTGCGACGTGGACGATGGGCCCGGCCGGGAGCTGGCCGATGCCGTGGACGGCCTCTACGTCCACTGCGACGTGCGCG
This sequence comes from Actinomycetes bacterium, assembly GCA_021820665.1. Taxonomy (GTDB): domain Bacteria; phylum Actinomycetota; class Acidimicrobiia; order Acidimicrobiales; family RAAP-2; genus JAKADK01. The sequence continues at coordinate 8,751 of JAKADK010000021.1, forward strand.
AGCCCGACCACCACGCCGCCGCAGTCTCGGCGGCGCTCGACCGGTTCGGCCGGCTGGACCTGGTCCACCTGAACGCTGGGGTCACGAGCGGGTGCACCCTCGGGGAGGATTTCGACCTCGAGCGGTACCGACGTGCAATGGGGATCAACCTCGACGGAGTGGTCTTCGGGGTCCACGCTGCCCTGCCCGCCCTCCGGGCCGGAGGTGGGGGGCAGATCATCGTGACCGCCTCCATGGCCGGCGTGGTCGCCGTGCCCTTCGACCCGATCTATGCCGCCAACAAGCATGCGCTCGTCGGCCTGGTCCGGTCGCTCGGGGTCACCCTGGGCCCCGAGACCGGGATCCGCGTCAACGCACTGTGCCCCTCGTTCGCCGAGACGGCGATCATCACCGAGATCCGGCCGCTGCTCGACGAGTGGAAGTTCCCGGTCCTCTCCGTGGACGACGTCGTCGACGCCTTCGCCCGTATCGTGACGGGCACCGAGACTGGGGAGTGCTTCACCGTCGTCCCCGGTCGGGACAGTGAGCCGTTCCGTTTCCGGAACGCGCCGGGGCCCCGGCCGGTGTCCTGAGCCCGGGACGCTGAGCCCGGGACGCTGAGCCCGGCGCCCGCGGGCTACCCGGGCTGCGCCGGGAGTGCGTGGAGCGCGGGAGCCAGCGGAGCGTCAGTGGCCGAGGACGGGATGGGGCCGGTAGGGCTCTTCCAGGCGGGCGACGACCTCGGCGTCGAGAGCCAGCTCGGTGGCGGCCAGCGCGTCGTGGAGGTGGGCGGGACGTGTCGTTCCCACGATGGGCGCGGTGACGCCCGGACGGGCCAACAGCCAGGCCAGCGCCACCTGGGCCGGTGGTGCGCCGAGCTCCGTCGCCACCTCGACCAGGCGGTCCACGACGTCGAAGTCCTCGGATCGGCCGTAGAGGAGGTCGGCGAAGGCGTCGGAGCCGGCCCGCGTGGTGAGCCGGTCGCCCGAGCGCGTCCGGGTGCCGGCCAGGAGACCCCGGGCCAGCGGGCTCCAGGGGATGACGCCGGCTCCCTGGTCGAGGCAGAGCGGAAGCATCTCGCGCTCCTCCTCCCGATAGACGAGGTTGTAGTGGTTCTGCATGGAGACGAACCGGCTCCAACCGCGGCGCTCGGCTGTGTGCTGGGCCTTGGCGAACTGCCAGGCGTACATGCTCGACGCCCCGACGTAGCGTGCCTTCCCCGATCGCACCACCGCGTCGAGCGCCTCCATGGTCTCCTCGATGGGGGTGCCCGGGTCCCAGCGGTGGATCTGGTAGAGGTCGACGTAGTCCATGCCGAGCCGGGTGAGGGAGGCGTCGATGGCCGACAGGATGTGCTTCTTCGACAAGCCACGACCGTTGGGCCCGGGCGTCATGGGCATGAACACCTTGGTGGCGATGACCATCTCGTCGCGGCTCAGGAACTTCGGCACGAGCCGACCGGTGGCGACCTCGCTCGCCCCCTTCGAGTAGGTGTCGGCGGTGTCGAAGAAGTTCACCCCGCCTTCCACCGCGGCACGCACGATGGGCTCGGCCGCATTCTCGTCGATCACCCACTCCCGGTCGCTGCCGTTGCCGAAGCCCATCATGCCCAGGCAGATCCGTGACACCTGGAGGCCGGTGGTCCCCAGATGGGTGGTGTTCATCCGGGCTCCTTCGTGGCGAGCTTCGCGGTCGTCCCGGTGGGGGGTACCGGCGTGTACGTGCACTCCAGGTGCTTGATGCCGTTGATGAAGTTCGACCGGAGCCACTCCGGCTCGCCGCTGGCCGCGATGTCGGGCAGGCGGGTGAAGAGCCGGTGGAACATCACCCCGATCTCGCGCCGGGCGAGGTGGGTCCCGAGGCAGAAATGCGGGCCTGCGGCCCCGAACCCGAGGTGGGGGTTGGGCTGGCGCAGGACGTCGAAGCGGTCCGGGTCGGCAAACACCTCCTCGTCGCGGTTGGCGGAGTTGTAGAACAACAGGACCTTGTCGCCGGGGTGGAGCGCCTCCCCGGCGAGCACGGTGTCCTCCGCCACCGTGCGGCGCATCCAGATGACCGGCGACGCCCACCTGACGATCTCGTCGACCCCTGTCGCCGCCACCCGCTCCGGATCGGACTGCCAGAGGACTCGCTGGTCGGGGTGCTCGGTGAGGGCCAGGAGGCCGTGGGTGATGGCGTTACGGGTGGTCTCGTTGCCCGCCGTCAGCAAGAGGACGAAGAACGACGCCAGCTCGGCGTGGGTCAGCGACTCGCCGTCGAGGTTGGTGGTGACCAGGGCGGTGGCGAGGTCGTCCTGGGGGTGGGCCATCCGGTCCCGGCCCAGGTCGGCCATCAGGGCCGTGAGCTCCGCGCCGGCGTCGAGGAACGCACCGATGGGGTCGGCGCCCTCCGGGACGTACTCCGGGTCGCCGTTGGAGAGGATGACGTTCGAGCACCGGAACACGTCCCCGTAGGCCGAGGGCGGGACGCCCATCATCGTGCAGATGATCTCGAGCGGTAGCGGGGCGGCGACGTCGACGACGAAGTCGCAGCTCCCGCGCTCCGCCACCCGGTCGATGACCCGATCGGCCACCTCCTCGATGCTCTCCTCGATGCTCTGGACACGCCGAGGGTTGAACGCCGCCGAGACGATCCGGCGGAGGCGGGCATGGCGAGGATTGTCGGTGGAGATCATGCCGGCGAAGTACTCGACCATCTCCTCGGGCAGGTCGACGATGGAGACCGCACCCTGCCCCGACCGGTAGATCTCCGGATGGCGGCTCACCTCCACGATGTCCGCGTGTCTCGTCACCGCCCGGTAGCCGGGTCCCGGTGCCGGTGCCAGGGGGGAACCCTGGCGCAGGTCGGGCTCGGCGAAGAAGGCGAGGGGCCGGTGCCGTCGCAAGGCGGCGAACGCCGCCTCCCGTTCCGACCTCGGCCGCTCCCAGAAGGCCATGTCGGAAAGGTCGATGGCATCGAGGTCGGCAGGATCGGCGGGTTCCACGGGCTCCACGGGCTCCACCCTATCGAGCCGGTCTGCACGGGGACGGCGTACGGACCGTCGGCTGGTCCAGCCCGACCTCTGCCCGGACCGCGGGTGGAACCCGGACGCATCGTCGGGCGTCTACGGAGAGCGCCGGCGCGCCGGCCGGGACGGAGGAACGGATGCGGGAGGACCGACGGACGGGTCAGCGGGTGGTGGGCCGCCGGGCAGTGGGCCACCGGGCAGTGGCCGCCGCCGGTCAGGCCACGGTGGACCCGACGCTTCGCGCCGGGGCGACCGTCGCCCTGCTGGTCGTCATGCTCGGGATGATCTTGGGGGCATGCGGAGCCCCCGCTCGCTCTGCTGCCCCCGCTCGCTCGGCTGCGTCGGCTCGCTCTGCTGCCCCCGCTCGCTCTGCTGCGTCGGCGGCGCACGGAGCGCGCCCGCTGTCCGGCGCGCCCGGTGGAGCGGGACCGGGCGCACCGACCCCTCCGGCGGAGGGGAGGCTGGCGGCGATCGCCTTCTTCGATCCGAGGCGGGGATTCGGCGTCTTCACGACCCAGGGCCGGACCTGGTGCTCGGACGCGGTCGGTCCGACGGTCGACGGCGGCGCGACCTTCGGCCCCGTCGTGCCGGTCACGGAGTGGAGATGCGCCGTCGTCCCTCCGGTGCGATCGCTCGCCTTCGACGACCACGGAGACGGATTTCTCTACGGCCCGGACCTCTTCGTGACCCACGACGGTGGGTCGACATGGGCCCGGAGCCCCCAGGCGGGGGCGGTGCTGTCGGTGGAGGCGCTCGGCTCGTCGGTGTGGATGGTCGAGTCCGACTGCCCGTCGAGCACTGCCACCGCCACCGGCTCCAGCACCGGCTCCAGCACCGGCCCCAGCACCGGCCCATGCCCCTTGAAGCTCCTGGAATCAACCGACGGCGGCCGCACCTGGTCCCCTTCCCCGGTGTCGCCGGTGGTGCTCGCCAACCCGTCCCTCGAGGGGGCCCAGGGGCAGACCTGGCTGGTGCGCACCAGCCGGTCGTCGGCCTACCTCGTGGCCAACCCTGTCACCAACCCGGACGGCGGGGCCGACCGAGCGCCCCTGTTCTACACGGCGGACGGCGGTGTGTCGTGGTCGAGCCGGTGGATCTCCTGCGGCATCGATGCCCTGTCCGTGGTCCTCGCGGCGGCTCCCGGTGGCACGCTCCTGGCCGTGTGCGCGGGCGAGCCGGGCGCCGGAGCCCAGATGAAGTCGACAGTGCGCTCCACGAACGGAGGCGCGACGTGGACGGTCCGGTCAGCGTGCGCGCCGCCTCATCTCGCGTCGCCATCTGGCTGCTGGACCGAAGCTCCCAATATGGGCTACCTCGGGGGGATCGATGCCGTGTCGTCGGACACCGTCTTTCTCTACGGCGAGCGGAGCTCTCTGCTCGTCAGCCATGATGCCGGCGTCCGGTGGCAGACCGTGAGGCCACCGATGGGAGGGACGGGGGGCGGGACGGCGCACGCGGTGTTCTTCGATCCGTCCGACGGGGTCGTGCTCGGGGAGGACGGCGGCGCGACGGTCCTCTGGAGCACCAGTGACGGTGGTGCACACTGGACCGTCGTGGTCCCACGGGTCCGTTGACGGCCGGAGGGCGGACGGCTGGACCCTGGGCCTGCCGCCGTCGTGGCGCCGGGGATGTGCGCTAGGAAGTGGCGTGGTGACAGAGCCTGTGGTGGAGCGGTCCTCCGGGAGGGGTGGGCGACGGAGGTCCTCGGGCTGCCCGGCGAGCGAACCGGGGGCCGGCCGATGAGCGGCTCCGCTGGCGACCTGAGGGGCGCGATAACGGTACGGCCACTCGAGCCGGCTGACGTCGATGCCGCGGTCGCGCTCCATCTGGACTCGCTGGGGGACGAGTTCATCTCCGGGTTCGGGGCCGAGTTCCTGCGGCGGTACTACCGGGCGTTCTCGGCCAGCCCCCACGGGCTGGTGCTGGTGGCGATCGACGGCTCCGGCGGCCAGCTCGCCGGGTTCCTCCTCGGCAACCTCGATCCGGCAGCCCACTACCGTGCCGTCGTCCGGGATGCCGGCGTGGCGCTGGGGATGGCGATGCTCGTCCACGCCTGCCGGCACCCTCGGGTCGGATGGGCGCTCGCGAGGACCCGGGCCCGGCGTTACGCCGGTGGTCTGGCCAGGATGGCGTGGAGGCGGCTGGGCGCCGCCCTGCGCCCAGCGTCGCCAGGGGTCCGTCCCACCGGCGAGGCGACCGGCGAGGTGACCCATGTGGCCGTCGGCACCGGCTTCAGGAGGCGGGGGATCGGCGCCCTGCTGGTCGATCGGGCGATCGAGACCGCCGCATCTGCCGGGTTGGCGCGCCTGGAGCTGGTCACGCCGGCCGACGACCTCGGCGCGCAGGCGTTCTACGACCGCACCGGCTGGCAACGTGACGGCACCCTCGTCTCCCGGAGCGGGGAACGGTTCGTCGCCTACCACCGTGACCTGCGAGGAGCTATCCCGGGGGCGGAGGGTGGAGGAGCTGTCCCGGGGGCGGAGGGTGGAGGAGCGGCCGGCGGAGCGGGGACCGGCGGTCCCACCCACTGATCGAGGAGCGCAAGCAGGCCGGCCCACCCGAGGCCGCCGACCAGGTGCCGAGGGCGCGTGTGCCCGACCGGTCCAACGCCGCGCTGGCGGTCAGGCCAGGCCCTTCAGCATGAAGTTCCAGTACATGAACGGGAGGCCCCACCGCTTGAGGAGCCACATGTCGTAGCGCTCCTTCTGGGTGTCGATGATCGGGATGGTGGGGCGTGGCCGCATCGTGTAGTCGAACTCGGCCAGGAGCATCCGGTTGCGGGCGGTGGTGAGCGGGCAGGAGGCGTACCCGTCGTAGATGCCGGGGAGCGGCCGGCTGGCCATGGCCGCGGTGAGGTTGGCGACGACCACGGGCGCCTGCTTCCGGATGGCGGCGCCGGTTTTCGAGTTCGGCGTCGAGCCGGCGTCGCCGAGCGAGAACACGTTCGGGTACCGGACGTGCTGGTGTGTCGACTTGTCGACCTCTACGTAGCCGAACGGGCTGGCGGGGTCGGCCAGCGGGCCGGCGGCGATCCAGTCCGGGGCCGACTGCGGGGGCACGGCGTGGAGCAGGTCGTAGGAGAGCGTCTCGGTACGCCCATCCGGTCCGCTGCGGTCGATGAGGACGACCTCCCGGGCGTCGGGGTGGACCTCGGCCAGCTCGTGGCTGAACCTGACCTCGATGTCGTACCGGGCGGCGACGCCCTCGAGCACCTTCGAGAACTCCGGCACGCCGAACATGGTGGGCGTGGGCAGGACCAGCACGACGTGGATGTCGTCCGCCACTCCTTGCCGCTGCCAGTAGTCGGCGGCGAGGTAGGCGATCTTCTGGGGAGCGCCTGCGCACTTGATCGGGCCCGCCGGCATGGTGAACACGGCGGTTCCTGACCGCATCGATCGGACGAGCTCCCAGGTCTTCGGTGCCAGGGCGGGGAGGTAGTTGCTGGAGACGCCGTTCGTCCCGAGAGCGTCGGCCAGCCCGGGCACCTTGTCCCAGTTGAGCTGGATGCCCGGGCAGACGACCAGGTACCCATAGCTGACCGCCCGTCCGTCATCGAGCGTGACGGTCCGTTCCTCGGGGTCGATGCTCCCCGCGGCCCCGCGGATCCAGGTGACACCACGCGGCATCACCCGGCTCTCGGGACGGTGGGTTTCATCGATGGTGGCGCACCCCCCGCCGACGAGGGTCCACAGCGGCTGGTACCAGTGCGTCTCCGACGGCTCGATGACGGCGACGTCGACGGTGCCCTTCCGGCGCAGGCGAGCGGCGACGGTGATGCCGGCCGTCCCCCCTCCGACGATGACGACGTGATGGTGCTCTACCGCTGGTGCCATGACGCTCCCGCCCGTTCTCTGGTCCGGGCAGCGTAGCACCGGACGATGGAGGCACCCGACCCCCCCCGGGCCGCCCTCCGCGGTGGCCTCACGTCGCTACGGTGGCCTCACGTCGCTACGGTGGCCTCACGTCCCCCACGGCCGAGCAGCGCACCCGCGCTGGCGAAGTTGTCGTGCACGAGCACCACGTCGCGGCCGGCCCGGTCGAGCAGGCTGGCGGCGATGCTGGCCCGGAATCCGGAGGCGCAGTGCACCCAGAGCTGGTCACCCGGTAGCTCATCGAGGCGTTCGATGAGGTCGTGCAGGGGAATGTGGATCGATCCGGGGATATGCCCGGCCTCGTGCTCGTCGTGCCTGCGCACGTCGAGCACGACGGGGTCCTGGGCGGCGGCGAGACCCTCGAAGTCGGTCACGAGAAATGAAGCCAGCTCGGAGCCCCGGGCGAGCTCGCTCGGCGATCCGATGGCGGCGGCGTCCGGCCGGTCGATCCCGATCCGAACGAGTTGCCGCTGGGCGGCCACGACCTGGTCGGCGTCCTCGCCGAGCAGCGTGAGGGGCGTGCCCCACGGAAGGACCCAACCCAAGTAGGTGGCGAACGACGTGCCGAGCGCGACGCTCACGGTCCCGGCCAGGTGCTCGGCGGCGAACGCTGTCTGGGAGCGGAGGTCGACGACCCACTCGCCGGCGAGGATCCGCCGTTCGAGCTCCTCGGCGTCGGCCAGCTCGGGTAGGGAGAGGTCGATCGGACCGGCTCCCTGGCGGTTCCGGGGTCCCATGTGGACGTAGTAGGCGGGGTAGGCGGTCAGGCCGGCGACGAGCCTCGCGACGAAGCGTTCCTCATCGTCGGTGGTCAGGGCGTCGTTCCGGCTCCGTTCGGTCCCGATCGTGCTCGTGTCGCCCCCGGTCGCCGAGCCCGACGAGCAGAAGCTCCCGAACCCATGCGTGGGGTAGACCTGCGCGTCGTCGCCGAGCATCGACGCCAGCTTCCGCGCCGATCGGTACTGACGACGCGTCAGCTCTTCGGTCCGCCCGGGGTCGACGAGGTCGGTGCGGCCCACGCTGCCGTAGAGGAGCGAGCCGCCTGTGAACACGGCGGGGGGGCCGGCCTCTTCCGAGCGGTCTTCGACGATGTAGGCCAGGTGCCCGTCCGTGTGGCCCGGCGTGGCGACCGCCGTGACCGTCATCGAACCGGTGACGAACTGGTCGCCGTCGTCGACGGGCTGCCTGTCGAAGGCGACCTCCTCGAGGCCGGCGACCACGTAGGCGGCACCGGTGTTGCGGGCGAGCACGAGGCCTCCGCTGACGTAGTCGTTGTGGATGTGGGTCTCGACGACATGCGTGCACGTCAGGTGCAGGTCGGCCAGGACCTTCTCGATGCGGTCGACGTCCCGTTGGGGATCGACCACCAGGGCGACGCCGCCGTCGTGGACCACGTAGCTGCGGTCACCGAGCGATTCGGTGGGCACAACGACGACTTCAACCACAGACTCCTCCTTGCCGGCCCCGATGATCTACCGGACCTGGTCTCGATTAGTACCAATGTAGGTACAATAGTGGAACCGGCGACAGGAGGCAAGGCCCGGGCTGCACCCGGACCGACCGCACCTGGACCGCCCGCACCCGGGCCGCACCTGGACCGACCGACCGGCCGCACCCGACCGGCTGGAGGCAGCCCTTGCGTCCGGCCCGCAAATGTTGGTACATTACTGAAATGGTCATCTATTTCAGGGCGGATCTCCCGGATGGGCGGCGGTAGCGTGACTGCGGCGGTCGTGTCGGGTCCGGGGCGAGCCGAGCTGGACCGGGAGAGCGCACTCCCGCTGTGGGCCCAGCTCCATGACGACCTGTGCCGGAGGCTCGACGAGGGTGAGTTCACCGGCTCGTTCCCCGGTGAGATGGCTCTCGCCGAGCAGTACGGCGTGAGCCGCAACACCGTCCGGGAAGCGGTCCGGCGTCTCCGAACCGAAGGGGTGGTCGTCGCCGGCAGGGGGCGGCGACCGAGGCTGGCCACGAGCGTCGAGATCGAGCAGCCGCTGGGCGCCCTCTACAGCCTGTTCGCCTCGGTGCAGGCTGCAGGCCTGGAGCAGCGCTCCGTGGTCCGTTCGCTGTCGGTCGAGCACGACGGGCAGGCGGCCGAGATCCTTGGCCTGGAGGCTGCCGCTCCGCTCGTCTACCTCGAGCGACTGCGGTTTGCCGGTGATCGGCCTCTCGCCCTCGATCGGGTGTGGTTGCCGGCGACAGAAGCCGAGGGTCTGCTCGGCGTCGACTTCAGCCACACCTCCCTCTACGAGCAGCTGGCGGAGCGGACCGGGATCCGTCTCGTCGGCGGGCGCGAGCACATCAGGGCCGTCGTGCCCACCGACGATGAACGTGCAGTGCTGGGCATCGACGACGGGATCGCTGCTTTTTCCATCGAACGCCTGGGCATGACCCGAGACGGTCCGGTCGAGTTCCGTCGGAGCCTGGTGCGCGGGGATCGGTTCTCCGTGACGGCGGTCTTCTCGGCCCAGGGGGGCTACCAGCTGGGTCTGGACGCCTCGGGATCACATGCCGGTCCGGACGGGTGGGAGCCGTTCGACCCGGTCGCCCGCGACGACGGGCCCACCGGGACGGTGACCTGAGCGGTCCTCGTCGTTCACGTGCGCACTACGCTGGGCGGCGATGCGGGGCACGACCTTCGACCCACGGGCGGTCGACGCCTTCCGGATCAGCGACTGGGACTTCGACCCGCGTCGGCGCGTGCTCCGTCTGCGCTACGCGTTCGAAGGCGGCCCCGGTCCCGAGCGGTTCGTCGAGACCGTGACCTTCGAGACCGAGCCCCGTGACCCTGACCGCTCCCGTCTCGACGCCTGGCACCGGGCCGTCACCCACCTGCACATCGCCGCGGGGACGAGCTACTACAAGGCCGCCGCGCCGGAGCGGGTGGTCGTCGAGACCGCCGCCCTCACGGCCGCCGAGGCGGCGTTCCACCACCTGCTCTACGACGACGGCCTGCGGGAGTTCGCGGTGACCAACGGGTTGCCGGTGCCGCGCCCGGTGCGGATCGAAGCCACATCCGGCGAAGCCGATCGCCGGTCGTCCATCCCGGGGCCGACGCCACCCGACCGACGGTCGCTTCTCGTCCCCATCGGCGGGGGAAAGGACTCGCTCGTCGTGATCGAAGCGCTCCGGGCTCGGGGGCCGACGCTGTTCGTCGTCAATCCCCGACCGGTGCTCGACGACCTCGTGTCGGCGTCCGGCCTGGAGGCCATCCGTGTCCGCCGGGAGCTCTCCCCGGAGCTCGGGCGCCTGAACCGCTCGGGCGCGCTGAACGGGCACGTCCCGGTCACGGCCATCGTGTCGCTGCTCGCCGTCGTGAGCAGCGTCCTCTACGGTTTCGACGAGGTGGTCATGGCCGTCGAGCGGTCGGCGAGCGAGGAGACCCGCATGGTCGGGGGTGTGCCGGTCAACCACCAGTTCTCGAAGAGCCTCGAGCTCGAGCGCCGGATGCGGGAGCTGGTGACCGGGTCGATCGATCCCGGGATCCGGTACGGTTCGGGCTTGCGCCCGTACGCCGAGCTGGCGATCGGTCGGGCGTTCGCCGGCCTCACGGCGTACCACCCGCTGTTCTGCAGCTGCAACGCGGCCTACCGGTCGACGGCCGACCCGGCCCAGCGGTGGTGTGGCGCCTGTCCCAAGTGCCGGTTCGTGGCGTTGATGCTGGCACCGTTCATGGCTCGCGACGCCGTCACCGGGATCATCGGTCGTGATCTGTTCGACCAGGCCGGCGAGGTGGACGGGTTCCGGGCCCTCATGAGCGACGCCGACAAGCCCTTCGAGTGCGTCGGCGAGCGCAAGGAGTCGGCGGCCGCGCTCCGGATGCTGGCCCGCCAGCCGGGCTGGCGAGACACCGTCGTCGTCCGCTCCCTCCGGTCCGATGCCGAGGCGGCCGTGTCCGATGGCGACGTGGCGGACCTGCTGGACCCCGACCGCGCGCTCGACTACCCCGACCCCGCCGTGGCGGACGCCATCGACCGGCTCCTGTCGCCAGGGGGGGCACCGGTCACAGGCACCGTCTCCAGCGCGGGCCGCGGCGGGAGCCGGGCGGGTGTCGCCGCCGTGCCCGGCGGGGCGGTCCCTGGTCCCCAAGGCCGGTGAGGTGGTCGGACCTCGACGGTCGCCGCCTGGCCATCTGGGGAACGGGGCGAGAGGGCATCGCCGCCGCCCGGGTGGCGTTCGGGCGTGGCATCGAGCCGGTCCTGGTCGACGACGACCCGGTGGCGGGAGGGGCTCGGGCATCGGCGCTGCTCGGCCCGGCGGTCGGTGTCGTGCCACCCGACGATCCCAGCGTGCGACGGGCCGAGGTGATCATCCGCTCCCCGGGGGTCAGCCGGTACCGGCCGGAGCTCGCGGCCGCCCGGGAGCGGGGCGTGGTCGTTACGACGGCGATGGCCCTCTGGCTCGACGAGCATCGGGACCGGCCGGTGCTGGCCGTGACGGGGACGAAGGGGAAGAGCACCACGGCGGCGATGGCGGCGGCGATCCTGGAGGCGGCCGGCGTGCCCGTGGCGCTGGCGGGGAACATCGGCCGTCCCGTGACCGAGGTCTCGCCGACCGATCCGGCTGAGGTGTTCGTGGTCGAGGTCTCCTCGTACCAGGCGGCCGAGGTGACCACCAGTCCTCGGGTGACCGTGCTCACCAGCCTGGCGCCCGACCACCTGGACTGGCACGGGGGAGTCGAGGCCTACTACCGGGACAAGCTGGCCCTCATCGCCACGCCCCCCTTCGGCGCGCTGGCGGTCAACGGCGAGAGCACCGTGGCCCTCGACCGTACGGCGGGCCACCCCGACCGTACGGTGTTCGGCCCCGGGGGCAGGGTCAGGGTCGAAGACGGGCAGGTGGTCGTGGACGGCACCGTCCTGGCGTCGGTCTCCGGTCTGCGCGTACCGGGGGCGCACAACGTGACCAACCTGCTCGGCGCGGTGACCGGGGTCCTGCTGGTCACCGGCAACGCACCTCCCGGTGCTGCCGTGAGCCGGGTCGTCCGGGAGTTCCGGGGCCTGCCGTCGCGTTGCGAGCATGTCGTCACCGTCGACGGCGTCGAGTTCGTCGACGACGCGCTCGCCAGCAACCCGTTCGCCACCGCCACGTCGGTGCTTGCCTATCCCGGCCGACCGCTGACCGTGATCCTGGGTGGGTCCGACCGCGGCGTCGACCTCGGTGAGCTGGCCGGCGTCATGGCGCGCCTGCGCCCGCCGCCCCGTCTCGTGGTGATGCCTCCCGACGGGGACCGCTTCGACGTGCTGGGAGGCGGGTCCTCGCCTCTGCCCGTACGGGTCGACGACCTCGAGGCCGCTGTCGCCGGTGCCTTCGAGGTCACCCCGGCCGGTGGCGTCGTGCTGTTCTCACCGGCGGCGCCGACCCCACCCGGGCAAGGGGGGTACCAGGAGCGGAGCCGTCGCTACCGGGCCGCCATCGCGGGCCTCGCCGGCCGGTAGCACCCGGTCGGGCATCGTCTCCGGCGGCCCCCGCCATCCTGGTCCTCGGATGCCGGGTGCGGGCGAGAGGACTCGAACCTCCACCCCCGAAGGGACCGGGACCTAAACCCGGCGCGTCTGCCTGTTCCGCCACGCCCGCGTACCGTGATGCTACCGCCCGGCGCGCCGGTCCCCGAGGGCCGGGGCCCTCCCGGAGACCGGGCTCGCTCCCGGGTGCCGAGCTATAGTCGCCCGGTCGCGCGTCCGTGCCGTTCCCGCGGGCCGGACCGGCAGAGGCCGGCTCGCCCGGTCGGACCGGCAGAGAAAGGACGAGAGCTTCGTGACGTCGACCCCGACGAGTGGCGGGACCACCAGAACCGGAGGCGAGCCCACCGACGCCACGTCCGTCGCCGGCCCGCAGCCCGATGCCGGCCCGCAGCCCGATGCCGCCGCCTACCTCGCCGGTGTGATGGCGGAGATCGACGCCGAGGTGGCGCGGCGCCGGGCGTCGGGTGAGCTGCCCCCGGCCCTCGAGCGGGAGCTCGACGAACTGTTCCTGGAGTTCTCGCCGGTCGGCACCCGAGGATCGGCCCGGCTCCGGGAGACACTGGCTCTGGTGGACGGAGCGGCGTACGTGGATACCGCCGTGCCCGTCGCGTCGCAGAAGGCGGCGGGCGCCTATGTGAAACGCGGGATCCGCAAGGCCACCGGTTGGTACATGAACTACGTCGTCCACCAGGTGACGCGGTTCGCGTGGTCGGTCTCCCGCATGCTCCACGTGCTCGTCGACCACGTCGAGCTCCTGGAACAGAGGGTCGACGGTCTGCGCCCGCCGGACGTCGAGCTCTCCGTCGTGCCGGTGGGGTCGGCGTCGGGCGAGTGGTGGGACGGGATCGTCGTCGAGGCCCTCGCCGGGGTCCGGGGCCGGGTCGTCCACGGCGACTGCGGCGACGGGGCGCTGGTCGAGGCCCTGGTCGGGGCGGGGGTGGACGCCTACGGTCTCGATCCCCACGACGACGCGGCGGAGGCGGCGGCCATGCGGGGCCTCGACACCCGGGGTGGAACGCTCCTCGACCATCTGGAGGTGGTCCCCGACGAGGCACTCGCCGCCATCGTCGCCAGCGGGTCGGTCCAGTGGCTGTCCCCGTCCGAGCGCGACCGGTTCATTGCCCTGGCGGCGTCCAGGCTGGCCCCCGGAGGGATCCTCTGCCTCCACTCTGCCTCGCCGATCGGATGGGAGCGCACCTGCCCGCCCGTGCTCGCCGACCTCGCCCCCGGGCGGCCGCTCCATCCCGAGACCTGGGAGCACCTGGGAGCCCGCCACGGTCTCCGCCTCAGGGGAGTGCACCGGGGAGGCACGGACGACCGGATCGTGGTCGGCGACGGCCCGGCGTTGCCCGAGGCGCTCGAGGCGCTGCTCTCGGTCGTGAACGACCGGCTCCTCGCTCCCGGGGAGTACCTGTTGGTGGCCGAACGCGTGCAGTGACCGCCGTCCACCAGTTCCTCTCCGCCCTCCTGCCCCGCGACGCCACCGGAGCCCACGCCCTGGCCCTCCGCTCGGCGTTCCGGGCCGCCGGCTGGAGCTCGGAGATCTACGTGGAGGCGGCCCACGACGAGCTGCTCCATGAGGCCACCTACTTCGGCCGGTACCCGGGGCGGGCCACCCCCGGGGACGTCCTGCTCTACCACCTGAGCACGGCATCCCCCATCGCCGAGCTCCTGGCCGGTCGGGCCGAGACCCTCGTTCTCGACTACCACAACGTCACTCCCGCGAGCTTCTACGTCGACTGGGAGCCGGAGACGGCCCGGCGGGCGGACCGTGCCCGCCTGGAGGCGGCGGCGTTGGCCTCCCGCGCCGCCCTCGGCATCACGCACTCCCGGTTCAACGCCGACGAGCTCTCCGCCCTCGGCTGCCCGTCGACCGAGGTCATCCCGGTCCTCTCGGGCATGGGACCCGAGCACTGGCGCGCCCCCCGGTCGGAGGCGGTCGGCTCGGCCCGAGCGGCGGGCGACCCGGGAGGAGACCACCCGGGAGGAGACCACCCGGGCGGAGACCAGCGGTCGGGGGCCGCGTGGCTCTTCGTCGGCCGGCTCTCCCCCAACAAGGCGCAGCACCGGGTGGTCGAGGCGCTGTGGTGGTACCGCCGACTGTTCGACCCGGGAGCCCGGCTCGACCTCGTCGGGTCCCCGGTGACCCCTGCTTATGTGGCCGCGTTGTCGGCGTTCGTGGCCGAGCTGGGGCTCGAAGGCGCCGTCCGCCTCCACGAGGGACTGAGCACCGACCAGCTCCGCCGTCGCTACACGGAGGCCGACGTGTTCGTGTGCCTGTCTGAGCACGAGGGGTTCTGTGTCCCTCTCATGGAGGCCATGGCCTTCGGGCTGCCGATCGTCGCCTACCGGGCCGGTGCGGTACCCGAGACGCTCGGTGACGCCGGGCTGCTCGTGGACGCCAAACGGCCCGCCACGGTGGCGGTCGCCGTGTCCCGTGTCCTCGGGGACGAGACGCTCCGGGCCCATCTCAGGCGGGCCCGTCAGGACCGCCTGGACCGTCTCGACCCCGACGCCGCCCGGTCCCGGTTCGTCGAGGTCCTGGCCCCTCTCGTCGGTGCTCCGCTGCCGGCTTCGGACCCCGGCCCGGTCCCGGCCTTCGCCGGGCAGGACGCGGGAGGGCCGACACGGTGAAGCTCGCCTTCGTGACGCCGCGCTACGGACCCGGGGTGATCGGCGGGGCCGAGACGGCGGCCCGCATGCTGGCCGAACGGCTGGCCCGCCGGCCGGGATGGGAGGTCGAGGTCCTCACCAGCTGCGCGGCAGACCACCTCACGTGGAAGAACGTCGAGGCCGAGGGCGTGTCGTCGCTGAACGGCGTCCGTGTCCGACGGTTTCCCACGTCGAGCCCGCGCCTGCTCGCCTACTTCGAGCTCGACGGTCGGATCAGGGTGGCCCCGGCCGCCGCCTCCCTGGAGGAGTCGCGCCGGTGGGTGGCACTCAACGGGCCGATGTGCCCGGGTCTGGTCGATGCCGTGGCGGGGACCGACGCCGACGTGGTGGCCTTCTACCCGTACCTGTTCGCCACCACGGTCGACGGCCTGGCGGTGTGCCCGGCGCCCACCGTGCTCCACCCCGCGGCCCACGACGAGCCCGCCCTGTACCTGCGGGCGTTCCGGCAGAGCTTCTCGGGCACCGACGGGCTCGTGTACCACACCCGGGCCGAGCGCCAGCTCGTCGAGAGCGTCTTCCCGGTGGGCAGCCAGCCCCAGATCGTGCTCGGTCTCGGAGTGGACGAGCCGAACCCCCCGCAGCGGAAGGGATCGGAGGTCCTCGGGTTGGAGGGTCGTCCCTACCTCTGCTACCTGGGACGGGTCGACGAGCACAAGGGGTGTGGCATGCTCGCCGAGTTCTTCGCCACCTACAAGGAGCGCCATCCTTCCGACCTGGCCCTCGCCCTGGTCGGTCCACTCTCGGGCCCGGCGCCCGGCCATCCCGATATCGTGGCGACCGGGACGGTGGCCGAGCCCGACAAGTGGGACGTGCTCCGGGGCGCGACGGCGATGGTCACGCCCTCGGCGTACGAATCGTTCTCCCTGGTGGTGTTGGAGGCGTGGACGGTGGGCGTCCCCGTGGTGGTGAACGCGACGTGCGCGGCGACGATGGAGCACTGCCGCCGGTCGGGTGGCGGGCTGTGGTTCGACACCTACGCCTCGTTCGAGGCGGTCGTCGACCGTATCGTCTCCGACGGAGGACTGGCGCGCACGCTGGCCGAGGCGGGGGCGCGCTACACGGACACGTACTACCGCTGGCCGGCGCTGATCGACCGGTATGCCGGCTTCGTGGAGCGGATCGCCGCCCGGGGCCCGAAGGCCCGGCTCCGCCCGCCGCGGCTGGCGAACGTCGAAGGGGGGGCCGCCTATGTCCGCGAGCACTGAGGGTATGTCCGAGAGCACTGACGGCGAACCGCAGGGGAGGGAGGGGAACGGAGCGGCGCTCCCCCTCCGACCGGCTGAGCGGGAGCTGTTGGCGGTGTTCGACCGGCTGGCGCCCCAGGGGTCTGTCCGCTGGGCCTTCGAGGACGCGATGGCCCGCTTGGAACGGGAGCACGGTGCGCCGCCCTGGCGGGGGCTGCCCGCCGACCTCTGGGAGCGCGGTCGGAGTGCGCAGGTGGGCCAGCGGCTGGTCGGCGACGTCGTGGCCGCCCTGGCCGACCTCCTCGCCGGCGATACCCGGCAGGTCGTCGAGGAGGGCGCGGAAACCCGGCTCCGGGCGGCGTGGGAGGCGTTGCGCTACCTGGCGGCACGGGTCGAAGCCCTCGAGGACCGGATCGACCCCGGCGGGCAGGCAGTCCCCGACCTCGCCTCGGTGGCTCCACACCCCGATCTCGGTTCCCTGCTGGACACGGTCGGCGACTGGCTTCCGCTCCCTGACCGGAGCCAGGCCGTCCTGGACGGCGAGTGCGGGGACGGATCGCTCGCCGCCGCCCTGGCCCGGAGTGGGTCTGCCGTGCACGGCGTGGACCCCCGCCCCCGCATGGTGTGGGCGTTGCTCGACGCACGATCCGAGGGGGAGCTGCCCGCCGCTCCCACGACGGTCACCTGTGCCGAGGTCGTCGACGTCCTCGAGGCGGCGGCGCCGGCCTCCCTCGCCGGTGTCGTGGCGCGCGGCTGTGTCGACCGGGCCGACCTCCCGGGGAAGGTGCGTCTCACCGGAGCCGCGGCGCGCGCCCTCGTCGTCGGTGGCGCCGTCGCCGTCGTCACCATGGACCGGCGGGCCTTCGAGGACCGGTGCCCGCCCTCGGTCCGGGACCTCCTCCCCGGAGCACCGATCGCTCCGGAAGCCTGGGCTCTGCTGTTGGATCGCACGGGGTTCGAGGTACTAGGTACCGCGACGAGCGGCGTCACTCACGTGATCACGGGCCGGAGACGGCGGTGAGCGGGACGGCGGTGAGCGGGACGGCGGTGAGCGGGACGGCGGCCGCCGGGGTCCACCAGTTCGTGCCCATGCTCCACCGACGGGACGCGGTCGGCGAGCACGTCCTGGCGGTCCAGTCGCTCCTGGCCGCGTCCGGGGTCCCCTCCCGCATCTACGTGGACCGTCCCGACCCGGAGACGGCGGCGCTCACCCGCCCATACCGTGCCTACGAGGGCGACGCCGTCCCCGGTGACGTCCTCGTCTACCAGCTCGCCACCGCCTCGGAGATCGTCGGCTGGTTGCTGGGCCGCGACGAGCCGCTGGTCGTCAACTACCACGGCGTGACACCGCCGGAGCACTTCACGGCCTGGAACGACCCGGTCGCCCGGCTGCAGGTCGCCTGCCTGGCCGAGCTCAGGTCTCTGGCGTCCCGGGCCACGCTCGCGATCGCCGATTCGGAGACGACGGCTCGTGAGCTCGAGGCGGCGGGCTACCGGCGCACCGCGGTGGTCCCGGTGCTGGCCGCCTCCCGTCGCCTCGACGACCCCGACGCGGCGATGCTCGCGGAGCTCCGCTCCGACGGTGACGTGCGCACGTGGCTCTCGGTCGGTCGGCTCGCCCCGAACAAGGCCCATCACCAGGTGATCGCCGCTCTGTTCGCCCAGGTGATGGGGGGCGGGGATCCCACCCGGCTCGTCCTCGTGGGGGCGCCGACCGAACCCCATTACGCGGCGGCGTTGCAGCGCTACGCCGCGCTCCTCGGTCTGGCCGGCTCGGTGCGCCTGCTCGCCGGGCTCACCGACGGTGAGCTGGCCGCCTGCTACGCGGTGGCCGACGTGCTGGTCATGGTCTCGGACCACGAGGGGTTCGGGGTGCCGCTCGTCGAAGCGATGCGCCAGCGCGTGCCGGTCGTGGCGTTCGATGCCGGCGCGGTGGCGGAGTCCTTGGGGGGCGCCGGTGTGCTCGTCGACGACAAGCGACCGTCTTCGCTGGCCGCCACGATCGACGGCGTGATCGGGGACCGGGACCGGTCGGCCCGCCTCGTCGAGGCCGGGACGGCGCGGGTGGCGGTGCTGGAGGGACAGCGGGCTGACCACGCCATGATGGAGGCGCTCGGCACGGTGACCACGACCACCCCGGGGGCCGCCGCACTGCCCGGTGACGGGCCGCCGATCCGGGCCGGGAGTGTCGACCGGGAGGACGGATGACCGGGTAGGCTTCGGCCATGGACGATTCCCGATTGACCGCCCCGACGATGCCGCGCGCCCAGGTGGTGGGTGGTGCCGTCGGGCGTCCGTCGCCGCTCCCTGCGTCGGTCCCGACGAACGAGATCGGCGGGTCGGACCTGGGCGCCGGGGCGGACATCTTCCGCCGGCTCCTGAAGGAGCGCATCGTGTTCCTGGGCTCGGCCATCGACCAGAACACCGCCAACCTGGTGTGCTCGCAGCTGATCCTGCTCGAGGCCGAAGACCACGAGCGCGACATCTCCGTGTACATCAACTCGCCGGGCGGCTCGGTGACCGACGGGTTGGCGATCTACGACACCATGCAGTACGTGCGGTGCGACGTGCGTACCATCTGCGTGGGGCTGGCGGCGTCGATGGGCCAGTTCCTCCTGTGTGCCGGTACGCCGGGGAAGCGGTTCGCCCTGCCCCACAGCCGTATCCTGATGCACCAGCCCTCGGGCCAGATGCAGGGCCAGGCCGCCGACATCGCCATCCAGGCGGAGCAGATCATCTACCTGAAGCGCATGATGGCGGAGCGGATCTCGTTCCACACCGGCCAGCCGGTTGAGCGCATCGAGGCCGATTCCGACCGGGACCGCTGGTTCACGGCGGAAGAGGCGCGCGACTACGGCTTCATCGACGAGGTCATCCAGAAGGACCGGCTCGACGCGCAGCGTGACGGGAACGGCACGACGGAGCCTTC
Organism: Actinomycetes bacterium; assembly: GCA_021820665.1. GTDB lineage: Bacteria > Actinomycetota > Acidimicrobiia > Acidimicrobiales > RAAP-2 > JAKADK01. Next base: position 27,860 of record JAKADK010000021.1, read on the forward strand.
CGGGGCCGCGTCCAAGTGAGCCTGTCGACAACCGAACCCTCGTCGACCGGACCCGACGGGTCCTCGGCGACAGGGGCGGCTGGAGGGGACCGGGAGCCCCCCGGGGGGCAGGGCCCGGCCCGTGCCCGCCGCCACGGCGACCTGCCAATCCACGTCGTCAACGGCAACATCCGGATGGGCCGCCGGCTGAAGGACCTGTGGACGCACCGCGAGCTGCTCGTGCTCCTCACCCGTAGCCAGCTGAAGATGAAGTACAAGGACTCGATCCTCGGGTACGTCTGGTCGATGCTCAACCCGATGCTGGTGCTGTCGATCTACTACGTGATCTTCAAGTACATCTCGAAGAACCCGACGCCGGACTTCGCCATCTGGTTGTTCGCCGGCCTCCTCGTGTGGAACCTCTTCAACAACGCCGCCATGACAGCCACCACGGTGGTGGTGGGCAACGCCGGGATCGTGAAGAAGGTGGCCTTTCCGAGGGAGCTCCTCGCCATCGCCACCGTCGGTGTCGCCCTCGTGCTCTTCTTGATCCAGGTCGGAGTGCTCATCGTGGCGCTGGCCGCCTTCCAGCACACCCCCGCCTACCTGTACATGACGCTGCTCCCGTTCGCCATGATCGACCTCATCATCTTCACCTCGGCGGTGTGCATCTTCCTGTCGGCGGTGAACGTCTACCTCCGTGACACCCAGCACCTGACCGAGGTGCTTCTCATGGCGTGGTTCTGGAGCGTCCCCATCGTCTACGAGTGGTCGACGGTGGGGCCGAAGTTCGCCAAGCACGGGCTCACCTGGCTGAAGTACCTCTACGTGATGGACCCGATCACGCCGATCGCCATGACCTTCCAGCGGGCGATCTACGGCAACGGCTACGTGTTGAACGGCGTGCACACCACCCTCCTCCCCGATATCGGGTTCGTCGGGTACGTCCTGGCATTGACGGCCGTGCTGGTGGCCAGCGTGGCCCTCTTCCTCCTGGCGCTGGTCGTGTTCGGCCGGCTGGAGGGGAACTTCGCCGAGGAGCTCTGAGTGACGCAGGCCGCGATCGAGGTCGACAACCTCTCGAAGCAGTTCCGCCTCTACAACGAGAAGTACACGTCGCTGAAGGAGCGGGTCGTCCACGGAGGGCGGATGCCGTTCGTGCCGTTCTGGGCGCTGAGCGACGTCAACGTCGACATCCGCGAGGGGGAGACCTTCGGTGTGCTCGGGCGCAACGGCAGCGGGAAGTCGACCCTGCTCAAGTGCATCGCCGGCATCTTGAAGCCGACCTCGGGCGAGATCCGTGTCCGGGGGTCGCTGGCGGCGATGCTCGAGCTCGGCGCCGGCTTCCAGCAGGAGCTGTCGGGGAGGGACAACATCTACCTGAACGGGACGCTGCTCGGGCTGTCGCACGCCGAGATCGAACGCCGGTTCGACGAGATCGTGGCGTTCGCCGAGCTGGAGCAGTTCATCGACAACCAGGTGAAGTACTACTCGTCGGGCATGTACGTGCGTCTGGGGTTCGCCGTCGCCGTCAACGTCGAGCCCGACGTTCTCTTGGTCGACGAGGTCCTGGCGGTGGGCGACGCCGCCTTCCAGCGCAAGTGCCTCGACCACGTGAAGCGGTTCCAACGGGAGGGCCGGACCATCGTGGTGGTCACCCACGCGACGGACACGATCCGCCAGAACTGCGACCGGTCGATGGTGATGAACCACGGACGGGTGATCACCATCGACGAGCCGGGCGAGGCCATCCGGGCGTTCCTTGCCGACCTTCTCGGGATCGGTACCCTCCCCGGCTCCGAAGGCGGGGGCATCGCCGGGAACGTGTTCTCCATCGGCACGGTGCGCTGCGAGCACGGCGGCAGCGGCTCGCGCCCTCACCTCTACTCCGGCGAGTCCCTCACCGTCGTCGCCGACCTCGAGAGCCTCGGATCGGTGCCGGACGGCATGGCGACGATCGCCATCCACGACGACAAGGGCGAGGTCGTCTTCGCCTCCGACCCCGACGATCCGGCCTGCCGGGTCGAGGTGCCGCTCGGCGGGGGGACGGTCCGGTTCGACTTCCCCGAAGTGCCTCTCCTCGACGGGACCTACTCGGTGAGCGTCGGTGTCCGGAGCCTGACCGACACGGCCATCTTCGACTGGAAGGACCAGGTGGCGACCTTCGAGGTCGTCAACCCGAACCGGACCACCGGGCGTGTCCGCCTGCCCCTGGACGTGAGCTTCCGTCATCGCGCCACCGGGATGACCGGCGAAGTGCCGGTGGTCCCGGCGATCCCGTCCGGGGACGCCGACGTACCCCGGGACAGCATCTGGTGAGGGTCCGGCGGATCGACCAGGTGGTCCCGTCGCTGGCCAGCCGGGATGCCATCGGTGGCCACGTCCTTCAGCTCCAGGAGCTCCTCGTTGGCCGCGGCTTCGAGTCCGATATCTACTACGGCACCGCCACCCCCGACCGCCTGGGCCACGGCCTCCCCATGGCGCGGATCGGCGAGCGGCCGGAGACGGGTCGCGCCCTGCTCTACCAGCTGTCGATCGGCAGCGGGGTGGCCGACGTCTTCCGTCAGCGCCCCGAGCGGAAGTTGGTGAACTATCACAACATCACCCCCGCGCCGCTGCTCGATCCGTGGCTGCCCGAGGTGGGTGACGAGGTGCGATGGGGGCGTGCCCAGATGGAGGCCCTGGCAGGGGTGACCGAGCTGGCCGTGGCCGACTCGCGCTTCAACGAGCGAGAGCTGCAGGTGGCCGGCTACCGAGCCACCGCCACCGTGCCGCTCCTGTTGGACCTGGCATCTTTCGCCGGCGCCGCCGACCCCGCGACGGCCGAACGGTTGCGCCGGGAGCGTTCGGGCGGGGGGACCACCATGCTCTTCGTCGGGAAGGTGGCGCCGCACAAGGCCCAACACGATCTGGTGAAGGCGTTGGCGGCCTACCGGCGGGTCTACGACCCGCGGGCCCGGTTGAAGGTGGTGGGCGGGGCGATCAGCGAGGAGTACCGGCGCGCCGTCCTGTCGTTCGCCGACGCCCTCGGGCTCGGCGACGCGTTGGAGCTTGCCGGCTCGGTGACCCACGAGGAGCTCGTGGCCTACTACGAGGCAGCGGACGTCTTCGTGTGCCTCTCGGACCACGAGGGTTTCTGCGTTCCGCTGGTGGAGGCGATGACCCACCGGGTCCCCATCGTCGGCACGCAGTCCACCGCGGTGCCCGAGACGATCGGGGAGGCCGGGCTCGTGCTCCGCGACAAGTCCCCGCTCCGGGTGGCAACTGCCGTCCACCGGGTCGTCTCCGACCCTTACCTGAGGGAACGCCTGGCGGCGGGGGCAGCGGCCCGCGTCGAGGCATTTTCCCTCGAGCGAGTCCGGCTCCGGATGGCCGAGGTGCTCGACGCCGCCCTGTCGGCGTGAACGCCGCGGCGGGGCGGCGGCGATGGCGATGGCGATGGCGGCAATGAAGGTCCTCTTCGTCGTGCCCCGGTACGGGACGGAGGTGGTCGGAGGGGCCGAGACGGCCGCCCGCCTCCTGGCGGAGCACCTGGCGCGGTTGGCCGGCTGGGAGGTCTCCGTGGCGACGACAGCGGCGAAGGACTTCGTGACCTGGGCGGACGAGTACCCGCCCGGCCGCGAGTGGATCAACGGGGTCAAGGTCGACCGGTACGCGTCCGAGCACGGCCGGCTTCCGGACTTCCACCCTCTCTCCGCCGCCTTGCTGGCCGATCCCACCAGTGCGACGGGAGAGGAGGCGGACCGGTGGCTGGAATACCAGGGACCGTACTGCCCGGAGCTCGTCGAGGCCGTGGTGACGGCCGAGGCCGACGTGGTCGTGTTCTACCCGTACCTCTACTTCCCCACGGTGCGGGCCATCGGCCGGGTGCGGGTCCCGGCGGTGCTGCACCCGGCGGCCCACGACGAACCGGCCCTCAGGCTCCCCATCTTCCCCGCCGTCTACGACGCCGCCGACGCGCTGGTGTTCCAGACCCGAGCCGAGCGCCGCCTTGTCGAGCATGCCTTCCCGGTGGCCCACCACCGCCAGCTCCTCCTCGGCCTGGGTGTCGACGATCCCGACGAGGTGGGGAGCACCGTCGGCGGCAACCCGCCCGGCAGCGGGCAACGCACCCCGTACCTGGTCTGCCTGGGGCGCGTCGACCGCATGAAGGGCAGCTTCCTCCTGGCATCGTGGTTCGCCCGCTACAAGCGGCGCCGGCCCGGCCCGTTGCGGTTGGTCTATGCCGGTCCTCTGGTCGAGGCCCCACCGGACCACGGCGACGTCGACGTGCTCGGTGTGGTCGACGACGCCACGAAGTGGTCGCTGCTCGCCGGAGCGACGGCGCTCGTCTCCCCGTCTCCCTTCGAGGCGTTCTCGCTCGTGGTGGCCGAGGCATGGAGCGCTCGCTGCCCAGTGCTGGTCAACGCCGCCTGCGGACCGACCGTCGAGCAGTGCCTGCGCTCCGGGGGCGGCCTGGTCTTCGGCGGCTATGGCGCCTTCGAGGCCGCGCTCGACCGGCTCAGCGCCGACCCGGTGGTGCGGGACCGGCTCGGCGCCAATGGTCGCCACTACGTCGCGGGCCGCTACCGGTGGCCGGTCGTGGTCGAGCGCTACGCCCGCTTCCTGGAGGAGACCGTGGCCCGTTCCCGGTGACAGGGCCCGTTCCCGGTGACAGGGCCCGTTCCCGGGTTGTCAGATGCCGGTGCCGAGCGGCCGCCGACCTGCCCGGGTCACGACGGGAACCCCGAGGATGGAGGCACCGGGCCGGACTCGCCACACCAGGAACCCCCCGATCGGGCGGGTGAGGGGGACGGGCATGGCGGCGCCACTGCTCACCAGCGCGGCGAGGCCGGGAAGGGCCGGGGAGGCCACGAGGAGCGCCGAGCCTCCGGGCGCCACCTGGATGCTGGCGCCGTGCTCGTAGTAGAGGGCCCCGTGGAGCTCGTTGTAGAGGTACTGGTGTGCGCCGATCAGCGCGATACGGGCGTCGGGCAGCTCCCAACCGGCGTTGCGGTACGTGTTCTGCCCGCCGTCGACGTCGTCGATCACGACGACGTCCCGCTGGGTGTCGATCCTGGTCCGGAGAGCGGCGAAGCCCCGATCGATGGCATCGACCACGTCGATGTGGTGGGCGGTGTCGTCGTAGGGTGCCTGGTAGCGGGCCTGGGCGATCCACGGGCCGGTGGAGACGCGTGCCCATCGTGCCGGCAGGATGCCGTTCCCGGCGATGAAGCGCTGGCTGCCGATCGCGGCGATGCCGAGGACCGCCAGGGTGGCGAGCGGGTACCAGGCACGGGAGCGACGGAAGGTCGGCGTCGAGTGGTGGTGCCGCCGGGCGGGGCGGTCGGTGCGGTCGGTGCGGTCGGTGCGGGCGAGAGCGGCGACGGGGAGAAGGAGCAGGAGCGTCGCCGCCGGGAGGTAGGCGAGGAGGTAGCCACCCTTGGCGAACTGGACCAGGGCGACGACCGCCATGGGCGGGACTGCTCCGGCGAGCAGGATCGCCACCTTCGACAGGTACCACGGTCGGGCGATGTCCCAGCCGCCCGCGGTCACCCCCGCGGTGGGCTGTCCGGTCCCGCACCGCCTCTCGGGACCGGTGGGGCCGTGCCGTCGCCACCGCGCCCGACGGATGAGGAGAACGGTGGCGGCGGCGGTGGCCATCACCGCCAGGGGCCCGAGCGCCAGGACCGTGTAGGCGGCGAAGGTGCCCAAGTTCGTCGCTGCTCCGGGGGCGTGCGCCAGGAGAGACGTCTGGGCGGCGGCGCCCTGTGCTTCGATCCGGGTGTCCCGGAGCCACGTGCCGAGCCCCCCCGGTTGGGCCAGGCTCATCGGTACCAGCCACACGAGCACGCCGGCGCCGCCCACAACGACTGCCGCCGCCATCTGGCGCCAGGACCGGACCGAGGCGACCAGCGCCAGGAGCACGATCAGAGCGAGCTCGAGCATCATCGACTGGCGGAACCCGGCGAGGAGCGCCAGTGCCCCGACGGCCAGGATCCCATGCCTGCTCCCCGGATGGGCCCGCCAGGCGAGGAGGCAGAGCAGCGACGCTGCCAGCAGGTCGAACGAGTAGGTGGCCACCTGCGATCCCGAGTACCAGGCGAAGGGAGAGGTGGCGACGAGGACCCCGGCAGCGGCGCCCGTCCAGGGGCCGGCCAGGTCGCGGCCGGCGGCGGTGACGGCGGAGACGGCCAGCGCCGACGCCATGGCGGCGAGGGCCACGAGCGCGGGGACGGTCCCGATCCCGGCGAGGTGGGACACGAGGCGCCCGGCTTCGATGTAGAGCCAGTACCCGGGAGGTTGGGGCTCGCCGTGGGAGATGTCGAAGTGTGAGACGGCGGCGGCGTACTGGGCAGAGTCCCAGTCGGTGGGACCGGTGGCGGCGAAGGCCAGGCGTGCTCCGAGGGTGGCGATCCCGAGCGTCACCGGGACCGCCCAGGTGACGACACGCCCGGAGCCCGTACGGGCGGCTCGACCTGTTGTCGCCGGGGTGACCGCTGCGACCTCCGGCGGAACGCCCGCGGCTCCGGCTGCCGTGGGGGGCGCGGGGTCCGCCGTCCGGGATGACACGGCACAAGGGTACCGACCGCTTCCCTGGGGGTGGGATATCCTCCGTCGGAGCGCCTGGGTTCGAAGGGCGATCCTCAAGTTCGCGCCACGGCTGGCGATAGGAGAGGGCATGAGACCTTCGTGCGCGCCCCGGAAGACGAGTGTGGCTGAGCCGAGGAGCCGGCAACGGGGTCGTCGCGTCGGTCGTATCGTGGCTGGAGCGCTGGTCGTGGGTGCCGTGCTGGTGCCCGTCGCCGCCACCGGCGGGCAGGCCGGCGCCACCGCCGGCGGCCTCACGTTCAACCTGGTGTGGAGCCAACAGCTCCCGGACGCCGGCAGCCCGATCGCTCAGTCCTCGCCGATGGAGGCCGCTCTCGACGGCCCCGGGCCGTCGGTCGTGGTCGGGGACCGCGCCGGCAACCTGTGGGCGTTCCAGCTCTCCAACGGAGCGACGACGCCCGGCTGGCCGGCCAGCACGGGCGGCGCCCCCATCGATTCGACGCCGTCGGTGGCGGTGCTCCCCGGGAGCTCGCAGGACACCGTGTTCGTCGGTGGGGGGAACGCCGCAGATCCGACCGTGGGTGGCTACTACGCCTTCAACCCGAACGGGTCCCTGCGGTGGCACGTCAACGCCACCGATGCCCACGGGAACCATGGCGTCCAGGCCTCGCTGGCGGTCGGAAGCCTCGGCGGCACGACCGCGGTCGTCGCCCCGTCCTTGGGGCAGTACGAGTACGCGTTGAACGCCTCGACCGGCTCCGTGCTCCCGGGCTGGCCGTTCTTCACGGCGGACAGCGGGTTCACGACCCCGTCGCTGGTGGACCTCTCCGGAAACGGCCAGACCGACGTGGTGGAAGGCGGGGACTCCACGGCCGGCGTCGCCGACGGGCAGACCTACACCAACGGTGGGCACCTCCGGGTGCTCGGACCGGGGGGGAACCTGCTGTGCGACTACAACACCAACCAGACCGTCGACTCCTCGCCGGCAGTGGGGGACATCCAGGGGAACGGGCAGATGGGCATCGTGTTCGGGACCGGGTCCTACTACGCGGGTGCGTCCGACACCAACATGCTCTTTGCCGCCAACTCGGGTTGCGGCATCCTCTGGAGCGCCAACCTCGGCGGGAACACCGTCGACTCGCCTGCCCTGGGAGACATCGAAGGAAACGGCTCGGTGCAGGTGCTCGAGGGTGCCGACACCGGTTCGGGCGGGCTCGTCTGGGCCCTGAACGGTGCGACCGGGGCGGCACTGCCCGGATGGCCGAAGTCGACGCCGGGGCACATCATCGGGGGCATCGTCACCGCGGACTTGAGCGGTGGTGGCTACAACGACGTGCTGGTGCCGACGACGTCCGGGCTGGTCATCTTCGACGGGAAGACCGGTGACCAGATCGCCACGCTCGGCCAAGGCGCGGTCGCCCTCCAGAGCTCGCCTCTGGTGACCGTCGACCCGAACGGGACGATCGGGATCACGATCGCCGGGTACGGCGCCGGCAACGAAGGCGTGATCCAGCACTACGAGGTGGCGGGATCTGCGGGACGGTCGCTCGGAGCGCGCTCGTGGCCGATGTTCCACCAGAACCCGCAGCTGACGGGCACTTTGAACGAGCCTGCTCCCGCTCGGCTCAACCAGCCCATCGTGGGCATGGCGGCGGTGCCCGGGGGCGGTGGCTACTGGGAGGTGGCCGCAGACGGCGGCATCTTCTCCTTCGGGGACGCCCACTTCTACGGCTCGATGGGGGGCCATCCGCTCAACCAGCCCATCGTGGGCATGGCGGCGGTGCCCGGGGGCGGTGGCTACTGGGAGGTGGCCGCAGACGGCGGCATCTTCTCCTTCGGCACCGCCCGCTTCTACGGCTCGACCGGCGGGATCGTGCTGGCCAAACCGGTGGTGGGCATCGCAGCCACCGCCTCCGGTGCCGGCTACTGGATGAACGCTTCCGACGGCGGCATCTTCGCGTTCGGCAACGCCCAGTTCTACGGGTCGGTCCCCGGCGTGCTCGCGCAGAGCGATGGCTTCGACTGATCGGCGGGTGGTCCATCTCCGGCCCGTCGTGGCGATGCTGGTGGTGGCGGCCACCGTGGCGTCCTTCGCCGTCAGCGTCGTGGCGCCCGGGGTGGCTTCCGCCTACCCGTCGCCCACCGTGCCGCTCCGGGGCCACGGCTGGGGGCCGGGGGTCGGCATGGGCCAGTGGGGCGCGCTGGGCTACGCGCTGGCCGGTACCGGCTACGAGGCCATCCTCGACCACTACTACGGCGGGACCCAGCTGGCGCCGCTGACGAGTGCCCAGGACGCCACCAACATCTCGGTGGCCATCACGGAGAACGCCGGGAGCTCGGTGATCGTGACGTCCTCGTCGCCGTTCACGGTGGCCGGCACGGCGGTGCCGGCTGGTGGGGCGGCGATGATGAGCCTGGTCAACGGGAGCTGGGAGGTCTCCGTCTCCTCGAGCTGTGCGGGGCCGTGGGGAAACCCGGTGAGCACGGGCCTGACGAATCCGACCGCGGTGCCGTCGGTCACGCCGGCCCTGGGGTCCCCGTCCACGGCCTCGGAGGTGCTGCAGCTCTGCCAGGCCGGTGGGAACCTCTTCCTGCGGGGCACCATCGAAGGCACGACGAACTCGGCGGGCGCGCCGAGGACGGTGAACACCCTCCCCCTGGAGGACTACGTCGCCGACGTGGTCCCCTCCGAGTCACCCGCGTACTGGGGCAGGCTCGGCGGTGCCGGCCCGCAGGGAGAGGCGTGGGGTTTCCAGGAGCTCGAAGCCCAGGCGGTGGCCGCCCGGTCCTATGTCATGGCGGAGCTGGTGGCCGACGGCGGCCCGGGGTACTTCGGCTACGCCGACATCTGCGACCTGGCCTGCCAGACCTACCGGGGCGTCGCCAACGAGAACGCGCTCACGACCCTGGCGACCACCGACACGGCCGGACAGGTGATGAAGTTCACCTCGGGGCCATCGAGTGGCGCGATCGCCTCCACGCAGTACTCGGCCTCCACCGGCGGCTACACCGCCGGCGGTGCCTTCCCGGCGGTGGTCGATGCCGGAGACTCGGTGTGCGTGCCGACCGCCTGCAATCCCGACCACGACTGGACGGCGTCCGTGCCCGTGTCGACGATCGAGTCGACCTGGCCCCAGCTCGGTACCCTCCAGTCGATCTCCGTCACCGGCCGGAACGGTCTCGGGGCCTATGGCGGGCGGGTGACCTCCATGGTGCTCCTCGGATCGGACGGTGACGTGTCGCTCACCGGCGCCGCCTTCGCCGGCGCGCTCGGCCTGCGCTCGGACTGGTTCACGGCGGCGAGCTCCCTGACCGCGCCGGTCGTGGGCATGGTGGCCGCCGGGGACGGGCGCGGGTACAACGAGGTCGGAGTCGACGGGAACGTCTACTCGTTCGGCGACGCTCCGGCCGCCGGCTCCATGGTGGGCATCCACCTCAACCAGCCCATCGTGGGCATGGCGGCGGTGCCCGGGGGCGGTGGCTACTGGGAGGTGGCCGCAGACGGCGGCATCTTCTCCTTCGGGGACGCCCGCTTCTACGGCTCGATGGGGGGGACCCCGCTCAACCAGCCCATCGTGGGCATGGCGGCGGTGCCCGGGGGTGGTGGCTACTGGGAGGTGGCCGCAGACGGCGGCATCTTCTCCTTCGGGGACGCCCACTT
>JAKADK010000094.1 GCA_021820665.1 Actinomycetes bacterium
ATAACAGAACACGATTGCCCGCGCAAGCCGGCCCTGCTCCGAACCGGAGGGCTCTCACCTATGTAAGACACCTATACTCTTGTGACGATGAGGGTCGATCGCCAGCCACGGTGCCGCTGCCGGGTCGGCCCGGGCCGCTTCGAGGTCCGGGCCCGCATCGAGCGCTTCGCCGAGCCGGCCGTGCTGCTGTTGCTGGCCGAGGGCCGAAGCCACGGGTACCAGCTCGCGGAGGATCTCGAAGAGCTGCTCGACGAGGGCCGGGTCGACTTCGGCAACCTCTACCGGCTGCTGCGTGCCCTCGAGGAGGAGGGCCTCGTCGCCTCGACCTGGAGCGAGGAGGCCCCCGGGCCCCAGAAGCGCGTCTACGAGCTCACCGGCGAGGGCGCAGCCCTGCTCGATGCCTGGGCGGCATCGCTTCGAGCCCGAAGCGAGCGGATCGGCGCGCTGCTCGGACGCTACGAGGCCCTCGAGGACCCCGTCCATCCCCGAGGCGGCGGGATCCGCCAGGGAAGCAACCGAAGTGACGACCAAGGAGGAGAGCCATGATGAGGACGATGGGACGAGACGACGTCGAGGGTGGCCCTCGGGGCCATGGTCGCGGCTGCTGCGGCGGCTCCGGCTGCTGCGGCGGCCACGGGCGAGGTCCGCACCTCGAGCGTGAAGAGGACACGGCGAGCCGGCGGCGCCTGCTCGAGGAGCGCCGGCGCGACCTCGAGGAGGCCCTCGCCGAGGTGACGAGCGAGCTCACCGACCTCGGCGCCGAGCGTAGCTGAAGCCGAGCGTCACCGAGGAGGCGGGCCCGACGGGAGCACAGCGGCCAGGGCCCTCGGTGTTCCAGGAGCTCGCCGACCGCTACGACGCCTGGTACGACAGCGCGCACGGGCGGCTGCTCTTTGACCTCGAACTCGCCTGCCTGCGCCCGCTCGTGCCCCCGGGGCCCGGTCCCCGCCTCGAGGTCGGGGCGGGCTCGGGGCGCTTTGCCGCCGCGCTCGGCTTCGAGGTCGGCCTCGATCCTGCTCGGGCGCCGCTCCGCGTCGCCGCCGGGCGCGCCGTCGCCGTCGTCCAGGGAGCCGGCGAGCACCTGCCGTTCGGTGACGGCACCTTCGGCGCCGTGGTCCTCGTCGTCACGCTCTGCTTCGCCGACGACCCGGCCGCGCTCCTCGGCGAGGCGAGACGGATCCTCGCCCCCTCGGGCCGCCTCCTCGCAGGCGTCGTCCCGCTCGACAGCGCCTGGGGCCGTCGCTACAAGGCGCAAGGACGCGCCGGCCACCCCTTCTACCAAAGCGCCCGGTTCCTCACCCTGGCCGAGCACCGCCGCATGCTCATCGGTGCCGGGTTCACGATCACCGGCGCCTACTCCACCCTCACCCAGGCCCCCAGCGACGAGCCGGTATGGGAGCAGGCGCACGACGGCGCGGTCCCCGGCGCCGGGTTCGTCGCCCTCCAGGCGAGCCCGTAGCTACCGCTTCACGGGGCAGGGATGTTTGTGCACCTGCTGCTGGCGGCGGTGCGCTCTTCGAGGCCCGCCCCTCGCCGGGCATCATCGGGCTCACGCCGCCTCGACGACTGCAGCGGCACCGTCGGCGTCCGGCTTGTGGCGGCCGCCCACGCTGAGAAGGGCTTGGACGAGCAGCTGGGGCCTTCCCCACAGCGAGTTGGCGAAGATGGAGGTGACGCTGACGGCCATGGCGGCCATCGCCCACACGGGGTGGAGCAGCCCCGTGGCGGCGATGGGGATACCGATGCCGTTGAAGGTGAAGGCGAGCGCCACGTTCTGGCGGGTCTTTCGGTAGCTGCGCCGGGAGGTCTCCCGGGCTGCGAGCACCGAGGTGAGCCGGCTGTTCAAGATGATCACGTCGGCGGACTCCATGGCGATGTCGGTGCCTCCGCCCATGGCCACCCCGACGTCGGCCTGCATGAGAGCGGGCGCGTCGTTGATGCCGTCACCGACCATGGCGACCCGTCCCGATCGCTGCAGGCGGCGGACGACGTCGGCCTTCTCTCGGGGCAGCAGCCCGGCGTGAACGGCCTCGATGCCGGCCCGGGCGGCCATCTGGGCGGCGGCCCGGGGGTTGTCCCCGGTGAGCAGCACCGGAGTGACCCCGGCCGCTCGGAGAGCAGCCACCGCGTCAGGCGCGTCGGTGCGCAGCTCGTCGCCGAGCGCGAGCGCGCCCAGCAGCACGCCGTCCGCGCCGACGGCGACCACGCTGCGTCCGGCCTCTTCGAGCGCCTCGATCGCGTCGGCGAGCGGCCCGGTATCGATGCCGTGCTCGACGAGGAGCGCAGTCCGTCCGACCACGACGTGTTGGTGGCCGACCGTCGCGGTGACGCCTCTGCCCGTCGCCGAGGCGAAGTCAGCAGCCGAGGACAGCGGCAGGTCGCGCTCGATTGCGGCTTCGACGATGGCGCGCGCCAGGGGGTGTTCGGCGGGTGCCTCTGCGGCCGCGGCGAGCACGAGGACCTCGTCCTCGGACGCCCCTGGGGCGGTGAGGACGTCCCGGAGGGCGGGGCGGCCCTCGGTGAGCGTGCCAGTCTTGTCGAACACGAGGGTCGTCACCTGGCGGAAGGCCTGGAACGCCTCGCCGGTACGCATCAGGATCCCTTGACCGGCGGCCTCTCCGGCTCCTCGCACGATGGAGAGCGGCGCGGCGATCCCGACCGCGCAGGGGTAGCCCATCACGAGCACCGACAGCGCGGCGAACACCGCCCGCTCGACGTCGACCGACCCCGTGATTGCCCAGCTGCCGAGGATCCAGCCGACGAGCGCAAGGGCGGAGACCGTGAGCACGCTCGGGGTGTAGACCCGAAGGATCCGGTCGACCAGGTGCAAGATGCCGGGCTTGAGTGCCCTGGCGTCTTCGACCGAGCGCACCACCTGGGAGAGGAAGCTCCCCTCGCCGACCGTGGTCACCTCGACGAGGAGCGACCCGGTGGTGTTGACCGAGCCGCCTATCACCTTGGCTCCCGGCTCGACCTCGATCGGGATCGGCTCGCCGGTGACGAGGGACTGGTCGATCGCCGAGCGGCCGTCTTTGACCACGCCGTCGACGGGGACCCGCTCACCGGGGCGGACCCGCACCACCTCACCGACCCGGACGTCTGCGACGGTCACCTCGATCTCGGAGCCCTCGCGCAGCACCCGGGCCGTGTCGGGCTGGAGGTCGAGCAGGCGCTTGACGGCCTGGGAGCTGCGGGTCTTGACCAGGAGCGACAGCCACTCGGAGAAGACGTGGTAGTTAATCACGAGCACCGACACGGCGAAGAACGCGGCAGTCGGGTAGCCGACCGGGCGCAGGCCGAGGCCGATCGCCCCACCGCAGAGGCCGGCGAAGGCGCCGGCTTCGAGCATGACGTGCTGGTTCAAGATGCCCCGCCGAAGGCTCTGGGTGGCCATGACCAGGATGTGGTTGGCGAGTACGAAGGTCACCGCGGCGGCGAGGGCGGCCATCACCCAGGGGATGGCACCGTGGGCGGCGCGGGAGGCGTTCCAGGCGAGCGCCGCACCTCCGAGAGCCGCCGCGCCGACGGTGCCGCCGAGCGCGCGGCCTCTCCCCTGGCCGCCGAGCACCAGCCACGCCGCTACCAGCAAGAACCCGCCGACGAGGACTGGGATGGCGTAGACGGCGGGGTTGGCGACGTCGACGATCAGCGCGATGGCGGCGAGCGACGCGCCGATCGCGGCGAACAGCCGCCGGCCCTCTCGGACGAGCTCGGCCTCTTCCTCTTCGTAGGGGCGGAGCTTTCTCGGGTCCGAGATCCGGTAGCCGATGTCGCGCAGCGTCGCGACGAGATCGGCGGCGGAGATGCGCGACGGGTCGTAGTCGACCAGGGCCTGTTCGTGGGTGAGGCTCACCGACACCTGCGCCACCCCGTCGCGGCGGGAGAGGGCACGCTCGATGGTGCCGGTGCACAGCGAGCAGTGCAGCCCGCCGATGCGGGCCCGAAAGCGCGCCGTGCCGGCTCCGAGCTCCTCGTCCCAGTACCCGGTGGTGGGCTCGTCGCCGGTGTGGCTCTTGGTGGTCATGGTCATGGCGTCACGTCTCCTCGCGCTGCACCGGGACCATCGTTAGCACTTCCAGCAACTGGAAGGTCAAGGCCGGGCTCGGTCGGTTCGCCGGGAAGCTGTTCGCCGGGACGCGGTGGGCGGGGGCTGGCGTCGGGGACGGAGACGGCCGACCGCTCGTGGCGAAAGACCGGGACGGCGATCGCCGCCGCGAGGGCGGCTGCGGCGCCGAAGACGACCAGCGCCCCGGTGAAGCCGCCGGCTGAGAGCAGGCCCTCGAAGGCCAGGCTGCCGAGGCCGAAGCCGACGAAGAGGGTGAACACGTTGAACCCCATCGCCTGGCCGCGGCTTGCGGGCAGGTCGGTGACGATCCCACCGAGGGGCGGCTGGGTCATGTCGTAGCCCAAGGAGAGGGCGACGACGGCGGCCTGGACGCCGATGCGGGGCAGCGAGGTGGCGAGCAGCAGTACGCACAGGGCGCTCAGCGCGACCCCGGCGGGGATGATCCGGGCCCGGCCGTAGCGGTCGGCCAGGCGTCCGATGACCGGCCCGAGGAGGAACCCGGGGATGCCGTAGCCGAGAAGGGTGAGGCCAATGCCGGCGGGGCCGAGGCCGAAGCGGCGGTGGAGGTAGACCCCGAGCCAGGTGTAGACCCCCGACTGCACCAGCGCGTTGACGAGCACGTAGGCGTAGGTGCGACGGCCCCTGGCGACCCGCAGCAAGGAGGCGTAGCCGGCGATCACGGCCCGCAGCGCAGGTGCAGCAGCTGGGCGGGGGCTGGCCCGGAGCACCCCGGTGGCAGCGACCAAGGCAAGGAGCACCAGCCCCGCGGCGCCGACCGCCAGGAACAGCCCCGGCCAGCCGACGAGCGGCTCGGCGAGCGCCCCGCCGGCCGCCCCGGCGGCGATGCCGCCCGCCATCCCGCCGAAGAGCCAGCCAAGCGCACGTCCCCGCCGCTCGTAGGGGAAGAGGTCACCGATGAGCGCCAGGGAGATGGGCACGACCCCGCTCGCACCGAGCGCGGTGGCCAGGCGCATGGCGATGAACATCGGAGCGCTGGTGCTGAGCGCGCTCAAGGCGGTGAGGGCGACGAAGGCCGAAAGCGAGGTGACGATCACGGACCTGCGCCCCACCCGGTCTGACAGCGGTCCCCACAGGAGCGTCATCACCCCGTAGGGCACCAGGTAGGCGGGCACCGCCAGGCCGACCACCCCCGACGAGGTGTGGAACGCCTGGCCCAGACGCACGAGGATCGGGGCGATCATGTACGCCTGGGCGAAGATCAAGAACGCCGCTGCGGTCAAGACCGCCAGCAGCCCCCTCGGCGCTGGCAGGTGGTCTGGCGGACGCGTCACGTCGGTTCCGACCTCCTCCTGTCCTTCTCCGCGATGAACTCAACGACAAGGCATTCCCGGTGCGAGGAAGCCAGCCGTCAGGCTAAGGCTTCCATCCACTGGAAGGTCAAGGCGGATCCTGTCGGCGAGCCCGAGAGGCGTCCATCGCCCGAAGAGGGGTGGGGAAAGGCGCCCGCTCGAGGTTTCGCTTCGGCCGGGATCCCTCTTGCTCCCGGCCGATCACCAGGCACCGCCTCGCGTCGGCGCGCAGGTCACCGAAGGGCGGGCCGGGTGGTCTCGGATGCGCGGGGCCGCTGCCGCGTCCAGGCGTAGGTGGCGGCCCAGATCGCGTAGCCGACGGCAATGGTCGCGTACATGAGGGCGTCGGAGCCCTGGGCGTACATGCCCCAGTAGAGCAGCCCACCGGCGACGAGCGCGGGGAGCGCGGCCGCGCGTCGGCGCAGCGCGAGGCTGACGGTGACCAACAGGATCGACACGACGAGCAGCTCGGGCCCGATGGTGACGAGGAAGCCGAGCACGCCCCCCGGATGGCGCGGCGCGGCGGCTCCGCTGGACGCGGCAGCTCGCGCCGCGGGGGCGGGTCCCATGCCGGCCATGCCAGCCATCGAGCCGCCGCTGGCCTGCGCGCCGGATGCGACACCGGCACCGGCCACGCCCACCAGTGGCAGCAGCATCGACGCCATGCACGCCAGGCTCCCGCAGGTGCCGGCGACCCCCGCGGCCGTCCTGGCCCGCACCGTCCCCAGGCGGCCACCGCTCGTGCAGCACGCCCGGGCGCCGGCCACGGCTGGCCCTGGTCACCTCATCGGCCATGGCTCTCCTCCTCACCTCCCTCGTGGCGCGGCGATCCGCTCTGCGATGCTCGCCCCACCATCGAACACCTTCTCCTCGGTGGAAGGTCAAGACCGCTCGTCGAAAGTCTGGACTCGGCCGGTCGACGACCGAGGTAAGAGGGTCGGATGAGGACCCCCGGGGGAGTCACCTGCCGATCCGATCGTCCCGCTCGCGCCTTTACATTCCAGTGACTGGAGGCTCTAGGCTCGCAACGACGGCGTCACGCACAGCGGTGACGGCGACGCCGAGAACCCCCAGAACCGGAAGGAGAGCAATGGCCGAGACGACCATCACCGTCGCAGAGATCCACTGCGAGCGCTGCGAGCACGCCATCGAGACGGCGCTGTCCCGTGTCGAGGGCGTACGCGCCGTGGTGCCCTCCGCGGCGCGAAACGAGGTGGCGATCCACTTCGACGAGGCGGCGACGAGCGAGGCCGAGCTGCGAGCAAGGCTCGTCGCTGCTGGCTACGACCCAGTCTCACCGGTCTCGTGAGCGTCGGCCGCACCGAGCGGGTGAGGGCGCCCGGAACTGGGTGCGGCACACCCACGGGCGTCGCCGAGGCGGGCCGGCCGTCAGACGATCGATACTCCGGCTCGATGGGCGGTCGGATGACGATCGGGGAGCTGGGAGCTCGGGTCGGGGTCAATCCCAAGACCATCCGCTTCTACGAGGACAGGGGCCTGCTGCCGGCCCCGGCACGGCGTCCGTCGGGGTACCGGGACTACGGCGAAGAGGACGTGACCCGCCTGTCGTTCATCCGCACCGCCCAGCGCCTCGGCTTCAACCTCTCGGAGGTCGCCGAGATCCTGGCGTTCAAAGAGCGCGGGGAGCGCCCCTGCGACTACGTGCTCCAGGTCCTCGATGCCCAGGTGGCCGACGTCGACCGGCGCCTGGGAGAGCTGGTTGCGCTCCGGGCCGAACTGGTCGCCTTGAAGGCCAAGGCCGACCGGCTGCCCGCAGACGACGAGTGCTACTGCCGCATCGTCGAGCACGCCGACCCGGCGCTGTCACACGCCCGTCGGTCGATGGGAGCTTCTTCTCGGGAGTTGGGATCACGTCGTGACCTGACCGTGGCCGGGTTTGCGCATGGTGACCCTCCAGAGGCGACGGGGTAGGTCACCCTCGGTGAACTCGGTGACGTCGAGGAGGTCGAACCCTGTCGCCAGCCGCTGGACGAGGCGGTCGTCGAAGAAGTGGACGATGAACCCGCCGCGCTCGTACATGTCGTCTCCCCGGGGGGTTCCGGTGCCGTAGTGGGCGTCGCCGGTGTGGCGCACGGTGTAGACGACCAGGCCACCGGGACGAAGGACTCGGTGGAGCTCGGCGGCGAGTTGTTCCAGCTGCGCGGTGGTGAGTGCCATGCAGAACAGCATGTGGCTGTAGTTCGCGTCGAAGGCGCCGTCGGCAAAGGGCAGAGGCTCGCGGACGTCGTGGAGGGCGACCCCTACCGTGTCGCCGGTCCCTGCCGCTGTGGCCTTGGCCGCGATGGCGTCGAGGGCGTCTTCGACGTAGTCGAGGGCGACGATCTCGAAGCCCTGGCGGGCGAAGAACAGGGTGTCGCGGCCCTGGCCGGCTCCCAGCTCGAGGAGTTGGTGGGCACCGGCCTCGGTGAAGCTGGCCGCGGCGGCCACGGCCGGCACGCTGGGGTCGGTGCCGTACATGTCAGGGTTGGCGGCGAAGGTCGACGCCCAGTGCCCCTGCTGGGCGCCGGCAATCGTCGGGTCAGTCATGGCTGTTGGACCGCCGGTCGCCGATGAACTCGGGTTCGGTCCGCACTAGCTGGTCGAGGCGGCGCTCGAACTCCTCCATGTCGATCTCCCCCCGGGCCCAGCGCTCACGAAGGATGGCGAGCGGGTCCTCCCGAGCCTGGGGCAGCTCACGGTTCGGCTCGGCGGGTGCGCGGTGGCCGCCGAGGCCGCTGAGCCACCCGTCGCGCCTGCCGCTTCGACCACGGGCCACCACCAGCATCATCACGACGCCGATGCTCACCATGACCAGGGGCATCACCATCATCAGGGGCCACCACTCCCCGGGGCCACCCCACATCACCGGTCGCTCCCCTCGGCTGCAGTTCGGGCGACCGAGGCCATCTGCTCGGCCATGGCAATCGCCAGCCGCTCTCGGGCAGGTGCTTCGAGGTTGTCGAACATCGCTCCCAGGCATTGCGGGAGCATGGCGGTGACGAAGGCGATCCGGTCATCGAGGGTCATACCGGCGAACACCGTCTGCATCATCTCGCCCATCATCGCCCGCATCTGGTCCGGAGGGACCACCTTGCCGGCCACCCGGCCCATCGCTTTACTGATCTCGGCCATGGCTCTTCCTCTCGTTGTTCAGCACACGTCGGCGACGTCGCCGCAGGCACCCGCCGGGTCCTGCTCGGGGACGCCCAGGTCTCCGAGGTGGCAGGTGTCGGCCACCACCTGGCGCCGGTAAGGGTGAGCACGGCGACCTCGCTGCCCCGTCCCGCCCAGGCAGCCAGGGTGGCACCGGGCCCGAAACTCTCGTCGTCGGAGTGGGCGAAGACGGCCAGCAGTCACGCTGGCCGTCCCGCCTCTGCCCACGGACCCTTGGGACCCATGGTCAGGCCTCGTTGATCTCGGCCAGCTCTTCCTCGAGCCGCCGCTTGTGCTCTTCGAGCGCCGCCTTGTGCTCTCGCCTGGTCGGCGGCCTGCCCCACCATCCTCCTCGGCCTCTGGCCCACGGCGGGGGTCCCCACCGTCGCCCCGACCACCAGGGAGGACTAGCACCCTCGACGTCTGCTTCACAGCATGGGGGCAACCCCACATGTCGCTACCGTCCTTTCTCCGCCCGAAGGCGGCTCTTGTCATCGATCGTGACGACCAGGGCCTGGCGCTCACCAGGGCCGAAGGTGGTCTCCTCGGGCGAAGCGCGCCGGCGGGCGGCCGACGCCTCGGCCAGCAGGGCAGCGCGGCCGAAAGCCGCTCTCGCTCCACACCCCAGGCGGCCTTGCCGTCTGGGGTTACCACGACGGGCAGCGACCGGATCTCTCGGCACCCCAGCTCGCGCTGGGCAGATTCGTCGGTGGTCACGTCGGTGACCTGCACCTCGAGGCCGAGCCGGTCGAGCCAGCGCCGCACCGTCGCGCACTTGGCACAATCTGGCTGGCAGAAGAGGCGCACCGTCCCGCTCATCGCGCGCCCCCAGGGACGAAGCCGCGCAGCGCGCGGAACGACTCGACCAGACCGTCGTCGGCCAGGCAGTAGAACACCTGCTGGCCCCGGCGATCGGCCACTACCAGACCCCGGTCCCGCAAGATCCGCAGGTGGTGCGAGACGGTCGGCTGGGGGAGCCCGGTGGACGCCACGATCGCCCCCACCGGCACGCAGACAGTCTCGAGGGCCGTCAGGATCCGCAGGCGAGTCGGGTCGGCGAGCGCGGCGAGCAGTTGCGCGAACTGCTGTGCTCCTGGCTCATCGAGCGGTCGCGCGGCGACCGCCACGTTGATCTGGTCCTCGTCCATGT
>JAKADK010000095.1 GCA_021820665.1 Actinomycetes bacterium
GTCCGCCAGGCCGCCCTGTCTTCGGCGGGAGGCAAGGTCGTCGATGTGGCGCGGGTGAGACGCAGCGTCGACGAAGCCGAACGCCAACTCTCCGCCGCCCGCGAGGCGCTCGGCTGAGGGCTCCGGATCGCCCGGAAGGGGATCCCCTACCGGGACCGAGATAGTGATCGCGTCGGCCTCTCATGGAGTTGCCGGCACGAGTCACCGGCCGCTTGCAAGAGCAAGCGGCCGTGGCGATAAACACAGCCGGTCCGTCCTCCCCAAGTTGGCCGATCTGCGCTCGGCGACCATGTGGCGGGTGTCGCAGCGGCAGCCGCCACGCCGAGTCGGCGTTCTGGCTCAACGGCGAGGCCGACGCCTACTTCGCCGCGCCGAGGTTCCTGGACCACGGTCAGTGGCAGAACGCGGTTGTCCCGCGGGTTGTTTGATCGCCTTCCTCCTGCACCAGTCCGATCATCTCTTCGACTGGTGGAGACGCGATATTCGGACCCCGCGATATTCGTCGAGAGAGGCAGCGACGGCTACAGGTCGAGGACGTGACGGAGACCTCGCCCCACTTCGTCCAAGAGGGACGGCGGAGCGGTCCCGGCGCGATCGGTGAGGTCGGTCTTGTCCAGGGTGACCAGAGCGGTCACGTTGACGACGGAGTCTCGGGGCAGGCCGGTCGCGGTCGCTGGCATGAACACGTTGCCGGGCATGGTGGCCAGGGCGGTGTTGGACGTGATGACCGCAACGAGGATCGTCGCCAAGCGACTCCTGTTATAGGTGTCGGCGGAGATGACCAGCACCGGGCGCCGCTTGGCCGGCC
Source organism: Actinomycetes bacterium (assembly GCA_021820665.1). Lineage (GTDB taxonomy): Bacteria > Actinomycetota > Acidimicrobiia > Acidimicrobiales > RAAP-2 > JAKADK01. Next base: position 809 of record JAKADK010000095.1, read on the forward strand.
GTGAGCCGACTGGCGCTCCGAGATCTGCCCAGTAGATGCCGCCTCGCTCGATCACCACTCGTCGGTCGTGGCGGCCAGCAAGCGATGTCCGGCGGCGACGGCGTCGGCAGCCGAGTCGTCGCTCTGGCTGAGGGAAGCCACGGCGAGGTCGATCTGGTGGGTCACCGACTCGCTGTCCAGTTCGTCGAGGTAGCTGGCGGCGGCCCGGGAGAAGAGCTCCGAGCGGCTCATGCCGAGCTCTTGTGCTCGCTTGGACACCCGCTCGTAGGTGTCGTCGGGGACCGAGATCGCTGTCTTCACGCCCTCAGTATAACTCGGTATGACTGGCGGGCGGGCGTTCACCGGGCGGCACGGTCTGGATGACCCTCTGGGACGTCTTGGGCGCACCGATGCGGGCTTCGAGGTAGCGGGACCAGTCCCGACTGGCGTGCTGGGTCCATTGCACGGCGGTGTTGATGTTGAGGCCGAGCAGGTCGGCGAGGATCGGCGCGGGCAGCTCGGCGGCCAGGGTGATCAGCGCGGCGCTGCGGGAGCGGCGGATGTGGGGGATGTGGGTCCGGAGCTTGCGGTAGAGGGCGTCGCGGGCCGGTCGGCCGGGGAAGCCACCGGGGAACAGCCAGGCGGGACCGGTCGGGTTGCTGCGTTGGAGAACCGTAACGCTGACGGCGTGAAGAGCTTGGCGGTCGAGGAGGGCGGCGACGGCGGGCGGCAGGAGGAGCGGTTGGACGCCGAGATGGAGGAACGTCCGACCGTCGCGGCGGGTGACGTCGTCGGTTCTCAGCTCGGTGATGCGGCTGACGGGGAGGCCGTAGAGGAGGGCCAGGGCGCCGCCGGCCCGGGCGTCGAGGGGCAGGCGCTCGTCGGTGAGGCAGTGACGGAGATGATCCCAGCGCTCGTCCTCACCGATCGGTTCGAGCGCGCCCTGTGCTCGTGGCTTGGGGATGTCAATGTTGCCGATCAGGCCTGCTCGTCTGAGCCAGCCGACGAACTCCCGGGCGACGCCCCGCTGCTGCGGGGTTGGCTGAGCAGCCAACGGTCGAGGTGGCCCTGGTCGAGGCCCTCGAGGGTGAGGCCTTCGGCGTCGATCCAGGTGAGCAGTCGAAGCGCGGCACGCAGCTTGGCGCGGGCGGCGTCGGACGACCCGTAGGTGAACCGGCCCGAGGTCCGCGACCGCTGTCGAGCCCGGCGGAGCACCGTCCAGTGCGCGTAGGTGCGCACCAGATGTGCCCGTGTCGTCGGCTGGTCGGCCAGAAGATCCTCCAGCCAGGGGACGAGCCGTTCGAGGTAGTCGGCCCGGGCCGGCAGCACGCCGGTGTGCACCAGGCTCTGGCGCAGGCGGTGCAGGGCCAAGGTCTGCGGGAAGCCGTCGAGGGTTTCGTGGCCGAGCGTGTCGGGATGCGCCGCCAGGCGGGCCAAGAGCGGAGCAGCCGGCTTGTTGAGGGCGAGCCATTGCAACACGGCGCCCGGCGAATCGGCCTCGATCAGCGCCTGCAGGAACGGGGCGAGGGCATCGGCGACGGCGCCGTCAGGGCCGGTAAGCAGCTCGCGAGCGCGTCGGGTGGCCAGGCAGCGCTCGCAGAGCCGGTCGATGATCAGGTACCCGCTCTCGCCACACCCGGCGCAGCGGTCGTCGACGTCGATCCCGGTGCACGGCCCGCAGATCCGCTCTCCGTGGGCGTCGAGGCCGATCAGGGGGTGGCGTTCATCGCAGGACGGGCAGCGGGCCACCCGGCGACGGACCTTCGCGTAGCAGGGTTGGCAGAACGATCCGATCGGCCACTCGGCGCACAGCTTGCGCCGTTGGCCGCAGCCGCTGCAGGTGCCAGCCGACCAGCAGGCGGCGCAGTAGAGCCGCCCGCCCCGGGTGCGGCCACGATCAACAGGCCCGGTCGCCGAGCAGCCAGCGCAACGGCCGAACATCCCGGCTCGGGCGCAGTCCCTGCACAACGACCGGCCATCGGATCCGAGGTCGGTGTAGACGGGCCGGAACTGCCCGCACTGGCCGCGGGGTGCCGGTTGGCCGCGGTGACAACGGGGACAGAACGGACCGGTCTCGAGGTAGGCGGCGACGATGCGCCGCTCACCGCAAGCCGTGCAGCGATGCGTGGACTGGTCGTAGCAGCGCTTGCAAATGCTGGTGCCGTCAGCACCGTCGTGATGGTCGCCAACCGGGCCCACATGGCCTCACAGGCTGCACATCGAGGTGGCATCGGGATCGGCGCGCCAGCACCACTCACAGATCGGCCCGTCGGATGCTCGCCGGTAGGCGAGCGCCACCCGCCCGCAGCGACCGCAGGGCTCGGCCCGGCGCCGGGCACAGCGCCGACAGACCCTGCCGTCTTCCACCGGCGTGCCAAGCGGCCGGCAGCTGCGGTCGATCACCCCGCAGTCGACGCAGCGCGGGACAACGACATCCGCGTAGCCGGCGTCGGCCAGCAGTCCGACGAGGCGCAGCACCGCCGCCGGCGCGTCGGAGCCCCCGAGCTGAGCGCGTCGGGATGGTCCCGCAGATGCCAGTCCAAGGCGGCCAACGCGTGCGACCCGCGGGTCGCCTCGGCGACCAGCTCGGTCGCCTGACTCGCCTCGATGCCGGACACCGCGTCCAGCAGGAGCCCGACGACCGCTTCCAGGCGCCCGGTGATCTTTTCGGTCACTGCGGGTCGGGCCGGCGGATCTTCGTGCGAGCGACGGCCTTGTCGGCGTGCTTCGCCCGCCCGCCGCCCGCCGCGGTCTTGCGGACCTGGGCGGGGGCGACGGTGACCTCGATCAGATCATTGGGCGAGCAGGTCAAGATGTCGCAGAGCGCGGCGAGGGTGTCCATCGACAGCCGCTGGGGCGGTTGGGTCACCATCCGGTACACCTGCTCGCGCGACAAGTGGACGCCCCGCTCGGCCAGCAACGGTCCGAGCTCGGAGGTCTGGAACATGCCCTGCTCGGCCATCTTCTGGCGCAGGTGCCACTGGTAGCCCATCTTGCGGATCATTGGACCTCCCACAGATCGTCGAAGCGCTCCAGCGAGCGTTCGACCAGTCGGTTGCGGAACTCGTCGGACACCGAGGTGTACAGAACCGTCGTTGAGGCATGCGAATGGCCCACCTGCTGCTGGACGAACAGCTCGGGGTAGCCGAATTCGAGTAGATGGGTGACATAGCTGTGCCGCAGCGAGTGCAGGTCCAACTCGGCGGCAAGGCCGGCACGGTCCCGGGCCGCGTTGAACGCGTCGTTGAGATGGCGAACCGAGACGCGCCCTCGCCGCTCGGTCATCCACAACGCAGGATGAGCGCCCGGTTCGAACAGCGGCCGCAGCTCGTCGGACCACTGCGCCAGCAGCGGCACCACCCAGTCCATCTCGGGCACCGTCAGCACCGTGCGCCGCTTGGGCGGGCTGCCCCGAGATGCCTTGCCGTAGCGGACCTGCACCGACCCGAACGTCGCGTACTTCGCCACACGGGCATTCCGTCGGAAGTCGACCATGTCGAGCATGGCCGCCTCACGACGGCGCAGTCCGTAGGCGTAGACGACCTTGAGTATCACCGCGTCTCGCATGGCCGCCAACGCGCTCTTGCGTCGGCGCGCTCGGATCTCCTCGACCCGGCCATCGGCGGCGTCGAACAGCGCCTGCACCTCGTCGTAGGTCAACGCCCGCCGAGCCGGCCGGCCCTCGTAGTCGACCACGTGGGCCACCGTGTTCCACTCGTGGCAGATCTGCACTGGCGTCTCGCCAAAGCGCCGGTCACACTCGAGCGCCCAGCCGTAGCGGCCGTCGGTCACGAACTCGCAGAACAGCCGAAGCGTCACCTGGTAACCCCGCACTGTTGAGGCCGCAACCGGGCGATCCCCCGACGCCAGTTGGGACACGAACGCCTCCAGTTCGCCCGGCGACCACTGCCACGGATACTGCCCGCTGAACTCGGCGAGACGCCGAACCAACCGCAGCCGGGGAGCGATCGTTGCCACCCGAAGGAAACGGCTCCGCTGCTGGCGCTCCCAGCCCTCCAACATGGCCTCGAACATCGACTCAGCCGGGTCCAGAAGCGAGACACCAGGATTCAGGACCAGGTGCGCCGCACCGGCCAAATCCACTGTCCGAGTCACTCTCGTTCCTGTTGCATCAGATACAATATAGTTGTATCGTGTTTCGCAGCAGCAAATGCCCTGGTCCACACCTCAGCGGGCCGCGAAACCGGACAACAGCCGTTGGATCGGCCCGTATTCACAGGGCGACCAATGTTGCATCTGATGACAATAAATCCTATTTGACCGGCCGAGTAGCCCCCGGGTAGAGATCGGTGCCCCAGAGGGCGCCGATGGTGGTAGTCGGGAAGGACTCGATGCGAACGTGGGCGCCAGTGTCGGGAGCGTCGATCATCTGGCCGGCAGGGTTCACCACAATGCCGACGTGGGTGACGTCGGTGGTCGCGGAACCGAGGAAGAAGAGATCGCCCGGTTCAAGGATGCACCCGGCGGGACGTGGGGGCCGGCGTCGAACTGATCCTGGGCGACTCGGGGCAAGGTGATGCCGGCGGCGTAGGCGGCTTGCGTGAGCCCGGAGCAGTCGGAGCCGACGCCGGTCAATTCGGCGATCTGAGCAGCGCAGAAGCGGGGGCGGAGCACACGCCGGCGGGCGGTCGTGTGAGCCAGGGGATGGCTCTATCTGCATGTGCGTCGGGCGCTGTCGGTTCAGTCATACGTTCCCGGTTCCCGGTTCACGATGGGTTTCGCCCGAGGAGAAGGGCTCGACGCCGGTATTCGTAGAGCCCGTCGAAGAGAGCTGCGGTCAGCTCGATGAGGCGAGCATCGTCGACGACCATGGACAGGCCGCGGACGAGAACGTCGAGCCCTGGTGCCTCGGGAGCGTCGAACTGCCCGTCGGAGAGGTCGGCTTCGTGCACGATGCGAGCCAGGTCCCACAGGACAGGATCGTCGAGGTGGTACCGACGAAGGATCGTCTCGAATGAGCAGTCGTCGCCGTGGTGGGAGAGGTCCACCCCGGGAACGTCGAAGGCGGTGGCATCGGCCGGGAGCGCAGAGACGTCGTTGACGAAGTCGAACATGGCGTCGGCGTCGACCTGGCGCCGGATGAGCCAGGCACAGGCGGCCCGGTCGACGTGGCACCCCGCCCGGGTCACCCATCTCATCGACCGTCCTCCGTGACCGCGGTGCGTGTCTCGGTTCCGGCAAGGCGCTGGACGGCAGCTACGGCCCGCTCGCGTTCCTGGGGCGGGAAATAGTCGCGCTGGCCGATCCGGGCAAGCTCTCGACGGAGACGCACCAGCGCCCGCCGACGGGGCACTGCGGTATCGCTGGCGGCACGGATCGCCATCTGGTACACCTCCTCGTACTCGGCTGCGATCGCCTGGGCCATGCGCTCGGCGAGCTGTCGATGGACACCGGCCGAGATCGGGCTGGCCACCCAGACGGACGCCTCTCCGGCAGCCTCGAGCACCCCGGCGGCCAGCCACTCGAGGTGCTCGCGTGCCCGAGGGGTGTCGGGGAGCATAGCGACGCCCTCGCCGAGCTGGACCGCCCCGATCTGGCGCAACCGGCGCCACAGGGTGATGCGGGGAGTGGAGGGCTCACGCGGCAGCCGGTAGGCGAGCATGACCCAGGGCACCGAGACGTCCACGCCGACAGACTATCCCAGTCTTTGCTGAAGACGGCAACCATGGTTACAGTGCACTATGACACCAGCGGGTTTGCCTGGAGCCACCCGCGAAGGAGAGGAGCTCGGTGCATCTCGAAGAGCTGGGGAGGATCGATCTGCCGCACGGCGGAGCGGGGGACTACGACCACGCTGACGTCCACCGGTCGACCGGGAGGGTGTTCCTCGCGAACACCGAGCTCGGACAGGTCGAGGTCCTCGACGGCCTCGGCGGCCGTCACCTTGCCTCGATCTTCGGGTGCCCCGGTGCGAGCGGCGTGGCGCTCGCCGGAGAGCGGGTGGTCGCCGCCGCCCGGGAGAGCGGCGAGGTCCTGGTGATCGATCCGGGCACGGCCGAGGTCGTCTCCCGGTTCGCCGTCGGTCCCGCGCCGAACGGCCTGGCGTGGGACCACTCGAGAGGCCAGCTCCTGGTCGCCGATACCAGCGACTTCACCGCCGGGGTCTTCGACCTGGACCATGGCCGCAAGATCGCCGAGCGGCGGTTACCCGGCCGCCCTCGCTGGGCGGCGTACGACGCCGCTCGCGACGCCTTTTACGTGAACGTCCTGCACCCAGCGGTGGTGGCGGTACTGTCCGGTCGGGACCTGGACCTGACGGCCACGGTCGAGATCGGGGCCGCCGGTCCCCATGGCTTGGGCATCGATGCTGCCGCCGAGACGATGCTCGTCGCCTGCGACGACAACACCTTGGTGTGGGTAGGTCTCGACGACTGGCGCCCCCGACGTTGCAGCGTGCTCGGTGGCAGCCCCGACGTGGTCTGGGTAGACAGCACCCGCCGGGTCGCGTACATCGCAGTCGGCGATCCAGGCATGCTGCACTTCTACGATCTGGACTCCGGCGACGAGCTCGTCCGGATCCCAACGGGGAGGGGAGCGAAGACCGTCGCCCTTGACGAGGAACGGAACCGGCTCTACGTGTTCCTTCCACAGACCGGCCACGCGGCCGTCTACTCGCTGGTCGGTCCGCCGTGAGCGGCTCGAAGTGAGTGCATCGGACGCAGAGCGGTCCAGCATCCCGGGTTGGCAGGGCGAGGCCACTGATCCGAGCCGGCGCGACCGGCGCCTGATCCTCGCCGCCCAGGGCTCACGGGCGCTTGCCTACGGTTACAGTGCCGTTCTCCTCGGTGTCGACCTCCACCGCCGGGGCCTCTCCCGAATCGAGGTCGGCCTCGTGTTGAGCGCCGTCGTCGCCGGTTCTGCACTCGGCCTGCTCGTCGTCGGTCGGATGGCGGACCGGATCGGACGTCGTGCCGTCTACGTCGCCGGGTACGTGGTGCTCGCCCTCGCCGCTGTCACCTTGGCGTTGTCACCCTGGTGGTGGCCGATCGCCATCGTCGCACTCAGCGGGACGCTCTCCGCCGAGGTGATGGACTCCGGTCCCTTCACCGCGATCGAGCAGGCCATGCTGGCCTCGCTCTGCAGCGGGCACCAGCGTCTACGCGGTTTTGGCGTGTACAACGCCGTCGCAGCCGCGGGAGGATCGCTCGGTGCTCTACTCGCGAGCGGGACGGGAGCTGTTGGGATGGCGGTGTCGTCGTCGAGCTCGGACGCGTTCCTCCTCCTGGTTCCCTTGGCCGTGCTCGGTGCCGCATGCGGGGCGAGGCTCTCGGCCGCCGTCGAGTTGCATCCCCGGGTCAGCGGCTCACCCGTCCGGCGCGACCCCGAGCTCACCGCGGGCGCACCTTCGGTTCCCGGCCCGACTCCGGTGGCCCGAGGTCGCCTGCTGCCCACGAACCCACCGACGCGTCGGGTGGTCCTGCGCCTGTCGGCGCTGTTCGGCGTCGACTCCTTCGGTGCCGGGTTCACCGTGCAGGCATTCGTGGCTTACTGGCTGAGCACCCGCTACGGCGCGAGCACGGCGGCGATCGGCCTGCTCTTCTTCGGGCTCGGGCTTGTCCAGACCGCATCAATGCTCGTCGCGTCGCGACTCGGGGAGCGTTTCGGGCTGTTGGCGACGATGGTCTTCACACACCTGCCCTCCAACCTGTTCCTTGCCGCGGTTGCCTTCGCACCCAGCCTGCCCGTGGCGGCCGGCCTCCTTGTCGCGCGAGCCGCCCTCTCGCAGATGGACGTTCCCACCCGCCAGGCCTACGTGATGGCCCTCGTCCCTCCCGAGGACCGTGTTGGCGCGGCCAGCGTGACCGGGCTGGCGCGCTACACCACACGACCGGCTGGACCGATTCTTGCCGGACTGGCGCAGGGTGTCTTCGTCGGTTTTCCATTTCTCCTCGCCGGGATGGTGAAAGCCGGGTACGACCTCGTGCTGTGGACGTGGTTCCGCCACGTTCCCCTCCCCGAAGAACCGGCTCCGGGTTCGACCAGCCGTGTCGTCGAACCGGAACCCACCAGTAGTCAACCAAGGAGGAACGTCCCATGAAGTGGGTTACCCGAGCCCGTCCGAAGACCGATCGCGTCGCCTGTCCGTGGCTCATCCGTCGATTCATCGATCCCGATGCCGAGATCCTCTACGTCCCGAACGACCAGGTGCTCGAAACGGCCTCCGCTGAGGGCGCCCGGTCTTTTGACGCTCCGGGCGCCGAGTTCACCCACCGCGGCGTCCGCTGCAGCTTCGAGGTGCTGATCGACGAGTTCACGCTTCACGACGACCCGGCGCTCCTCCGGTTGGCCCGGATCGTCCACGCCGCAGACATCGCTACGGATCGTGACAGCGATCCGCTCGGCCGGGGCCTGGAAGCCATCGGCATCGGTGGCCTCGGCGTCGAAGAAGACGACTACCGCCTTCTCGAACGGGCCCAATTCGTGTACGACGCCCTCTACGCCTGGTGCAAGCAGGAGGTCACCGCGGCTGACTGAACCGCCGGTCGGCCGACTCGAACGTGGTGCCGGTACTGCCGGTACAGCCGGCCCACGTGCACGACGGAGCCCGTGACCGGATGATCTCGGGTTTCTGTCCGCGTATCTGGCCTCCCGTGAACGTCGGGGTCGGGTCAGCGTGACCGTTCGATCGCGAGCGCTCGGCCCGGACTTACTGAGATGGTAGGCACGCAGGGGGGGTAGAAAGTGGCGTTGAACAGGGAGAATGGCCGCGAAGGGCCTGTGGGGTCGTGTTACTACGCGAGGCTGTG
>JAKADK010000022.1 GCA_021820665.1 Actinomycetes bacterium
AGATGGACCCCTACGAGGCCGCCGACCAGCTTCTCGGCGCGTTCGTGGTGCCCGCGGACTAGCCCGGTCGGGCTGCGACGCGCTGTCGGGCTGCGACGCGCTGTCGGGCTGCGACGCGCTGTCGGGCTGCGACGCGCTGTCGGGCTGCGACGCGCTGTCGGGACGGACGCCGGGCGCTGCGTGCCGGGCGCTGCGTGCCGGCCGGTGCGTTGGGACAGGTCGCGTCCGACGGAGGTGGATCACGGGGTGGCCTCCTCGGCCGGCCGGGCAGCCGGGGAGGACACCTGGTCCCTGCCGGACTCCTTGGCTGCGTAGAGCGCCGCATCGGCCGCGGCCAGGAGGTCGTCCACGGTGTCGCCGTCCCAGGGCGCGGTGGCCACACCGATCGAGCATGCGACCTGGATGCGCGGTCGGTTGTCGGGCCGACCGTCGGCCGCGGGAACCGTGATGGTCCCCACCATGCGGCGCCAGCTCTCGGCCCGCGCCACGGCCACCTCGCGGCCGGCTTTCGGCATCAGGACGACGAACTCGTCCCCGCCGTAGCGGCAGGCGATGTCCGAGCCCCGCACGGCCGTGCGCAGGATCTCACCGACGGCGCCGATCACGGCGTCGCCGGCGGCGTGCCCGTAGACGTCGTTCACGGACTTGAAATGGTCGACGTCGAGGAAGACGACGCTCAGCGGGTCGCCGTTGCGCTGGCTCCTTTTCAGCTCCCGACCGATCGTCTCGTCGAGGAAGCGGCGGTTGTAGAGCCCGGTGAGCTGGTCGTGGATGGCCAGCTCCTGGAGCTCGGCCCGGAGTGCTTCGATCGTGTCGAGCTGCCGCCGGAGCCCGTCGTTGGCGCCGGCCAGCTCCTGTTGGGCGGCGACGATCTCGCTCTCGTCGTGGAGCACGAGGAGGTAGCCGGTGGCCGCGCCCCGCCGGTCGACGAGGACGCTGCGGCGGGCGTGGAAGTGACGGGTGTGCCCGGCCACGTCCAAGGCGACCTGTTGTGCCGGCATCGGCTCCGGCGCCGGCCCCGCGGCGCGGCCCCCGGGCTGGCGTTCGTCGAACGGCGCCATAGCGCCGGCGAGCTCGCCCGGCCATCCGGCGAACGCCTCCCGGGCGGGGATGCCGACGGCCGACCGAGGGAGCGTCGGGTTGAGCTCGTGGAGGAGCGTGTCGGCGGCTGGATTGGCATCCGTCACCCTGGACCGGGCGTCGATCACGATGACGGCGTCCTTGATGGTGTCGACGACCAGGTCGCGGGCCACCGGGACCAGGTCGAACATCTGGTCGCGGAAGAGCGCCCAGGCCATGAGGAGCCCGGTGAGGGTGAAGGCCACGGGAGTCAGGTCGTAGTGGGCGAGCCAGTGGAGGCCCGCTCCGGCGCCGGTGAGCGTCCCGGCGTTGGCGACCCAGGGGATGAGCGTGGCGACGAGCACGGTGCCGACCTGGCGGCGGTAGATCCCGGAGGACCGGGTGAAGGAGCGGGCGAGGAGCCCGGAGGCCACCACGAGGAGGGCGTAGCTGTAGACGGAGTGGAGCCAGAAGAGCGGGCCGTACCGGAGCGCCAGCTCGACGGGATGGGTGCCGACAACAGTCATCGAGGCGAAGAACCAGTGGTGCAGCGGTGGCGTCCACACCGCCACCTGCACGAGCAGGGGCTCGATGGCCAGCAGGCCGATCCGCCGGCGGGTGAGCCAGTCGCTCCGGCCGATCAGGCACAGCGAGCCCGACAGGATCCCCGCCGAGCCGCCTCCCGCGTGCGGGCAGCTCACCGGAGGCATCGGCAGGAATGCCGCCGAGCACAAGGGGCACCGCTCGATCCGCAGTGCTGGCAGGTGGCGGGTCCGGTGCTCCCGGGGCGGTCCCGGTCGTCCCGGCGTGGCGCAGGTGGCGGGAACCTGGACGCGCCGCACCCCCGGGGGAGCCCGGAGGTGCGGCGACCGCCCTTTGCCTGCTCGATCTCACCCGTCGCCGGGCGATCGTGACGGCTACACGTTGCCGATCAGCGGCCCCACGGCCGAGCAGACCGGCTGGAACGACGGGTTGTCGGGTCCCAGCGCGTTCACCACGTCCTGGAGGGCGTTGGAGTCGTAGGGGATCGAGATGTGGTCGCTGTGGTCCTGGGAGCACTGGTCCTGGAGCAGGATGTCCTGCACGTTCGGCCCCGACAGGAAGGCGTTCGTGTAGGGGGTGACGACCTCGTCGTACTCGGTCTCGATGACCACATAGTGGACGTTCGGCTCGGTCCCCCCGTTGGCGTTGAGGTTGTCGAGGAACGACGAGCCCTGGAGCTGCTGGACGCAGGCGTCGCACAGGGGCGACACCAGTGAGGTGGCGACACCGAGCCCCCCGAGGTCGCCGACGAGCGTCTCGATGCCGTCGAGCGTGGTGCCGTAGTTGGACGGGGCCAGGGCCACCAGCTCGTGCACGTAGCTGGCGCCACCCAGGTCGTCGATGTAGTAGCGGGGCATCATGCCGCCCTGGGACCAGCCGACGATGTCCACCTGCGACGCGCCGGTCTCCCACAGGACCTGCTGGACGAAGTTGCCGAGCTGCGCCGCAGAGTTGGCGATGTTGCCCATCGCGTCGAACATCGACGGCGCGATGGTCTGGCCGTAGTTGAAGGCGTAGACGCAGTAGCCGCTGTCGGCCAGCCAGGGCGACAGCGCGCCGAAGCTGTTGTACATGTTGGCGAAGGTGCCCTCGGAGAGGACCACCGGGTAGGGATGGGACGCCGACGGCTGGCACCCGTTGTTCGCTCCCGGCGGTGACGCGTACCAGTTCCACCACGCCGTGGAGCTGAGGAACTGCGACGCCTCACCCTGGACCTGGGCTGCCGACGCCGGTGCCGCGTTGAGGAGCAGGCTGATCGCCAAGGTGACGGCGACGGTCCCCAACGCCAGCGACGGGCGCGCGATCAAACGGACGATCCTTCTCTTCATGGTTCCCCCCCATGCAGTCGAGCGGTCGCAGCATCGAGTCCGAACCGACGCCGAGCACGGCCACGTTGTCGTATGTGGTTATCACCCGGTAACCGCCACGGGGTCAAGCAGAAATGTGTGTTTCTCGGGTTGGTACCACGATGCGTAGCGAATGCTCGGCCATCTCGCCGCGAAAGTTCACCCAGCGTCACCGGCCGCACCGCGCCGTCCCCCCGGCTGCTCACCCCGTGATGCCGGGCCCAGCCCGCTCGTCCGCTACCGTGCGGGGGATGTCGCTCGCCGCCGACGCCGCCGGGGTGCCGGACCACCCCCCCGCCTACGGGGCGCGGCTGCCGCCACCGGAGGACGATCCCCTCTGGTTCACGCGCGCCGTCTTCTACGAGGTGTTCATCCGGGGCTTCTTCGACGGCAACGACGACGGGACGGGCGACCTCCCCGGGCTCACGGCGAAGCTCGACTACCTCCAGTGGCTCGGGGTCGACTGCCTCTGGCTCCTCCCGTTCTACCCCTCCCCCCTGCGCGACGGCGGCTACGACATCAGCGACTACTTCTCGGTGCACCCCGACTACGGGACGGTAGACGACCTCCGCACCCTCCTGCATCAGGCCCACGATCGGGGGATCCGGGTGATCGCCGACCTGGTGATCAACCACACGAGCGACCAGCACCCGTGGTTCGTCGAGTCCCGCTCGAGCCGGGACAACCCGAAGGCCGACTGGTATGTCTGGAACGACGACGACCAGCGGTGGCCCGAGGCCCGGGTCGTGTTCGTCGACGTGGAGCGGTCCAACTGGACCTACGACCCGGTACGGGAGCAGTACTACTGGCACCGGTTCTATGCGTTCCAGCCTGACCTCAACTACACCAATCCCGAGGTGCAAGAGGCGATCCTCGAGGTGGTGCGGTTCTGGCTCGACCTGGGCCTGGACGGTTTCCGGCTCGACGCCGTGCCGTTCCTCTTCCAGCGGGACGGCACCAACGGGGAGAACCTGCCCGAGACCCACGCGCTCATCCGCCGGATCCGTGCCGAGCTCGACAAGGGCTATCCCGGGCGCATCCTGCTCGCCGAGGCGAACGGCTGGCCGACCGACGTCGCCGACTACTTCGGCGCCGGTGACGAGTGCCACCTCTGCTTCCACTTCCCGCTGATGCCCCGGCTGTTCACCGCCGTCCGCCGTGAGCAGCGCTTCCCCATCACCGAGATCCTGGCCCAGACCCCGGCCGCCCCGGCCGGTGCCCAGTGGGCGATCTTCCTCAGGAACCACGACGAGCTCACGCTGGAGATGGTCTCCGAGGAGGAGCGGGACTACCTGTTCTCCGAGTACGCCCGCGATCCCCGGATGAAGCGCCACATGGGCATCGGTCGCCGGCTGGCCCCGTTGCTCGACCGCGACCGCCAGCTGGCCGAGCTCCTCTTCGCCCTCATCCTGTCGCTTCCGGGGAGCCCGGTCATCTACTACGGCGACGAGCTGCTGATGGGCGACAACGTCTACCTGGGCGACCGCGACTCGGTGCGCACCCCCATGCAGTGGACGCCGGACCGCAACGGCGGGTTCTCCCGGGCTGACTTCGCCCAGCTGTACCTCCCCCCGTCCATGGACCCCGTCTACGGCTTCGCCGCCGTCAACGTCGAAGCCCAACAACGAGACCCCAGCTCCTTCCTGCACTGGATCCGGAAGATGCTCGGCGTCCGAAGGGAGTTCTTGGTGTTCGGGACGGGCGACTTCGAGGTCCTCACCTGCGCCAACCCCTCGGTGCTCGCCTACGTGCGGTCCGATCCCGATGGCGCGGACCGGACCGTGCTGTGCATCCACAACCTGAGCCGGTTCGCCCAGCCTGCCGAGCTCCACCTCGGTCGTTTCGAGGGTGCCCGACCGGTAGAGGTCCTCGGGCGAGTACCGTTTCCTGTTGTGGGAGCGTCCCCCTACCCGGTGACCCTCGCCCCCTACGACCATCAGTGGTACGAGCTGGTGGAAGGGGGACCCGAGGCGATCGACACCGAGCTGGGCTTCGACCCCGGCCTGGCAGGGGGAGGGCCGTGACCATCTCCGAGCCGCGTGCGGTCGAGGTGCCGGCGTCGCTGCACGGAGCACTCGCGGAACTGGTCGCCGCCCTGGTGGCCCGTGAACCGTGGTGGTCCAAGGGGGACGGCGCGCAGGCCGACGCTGCCGGGCTCACCGACACAGATCCCGAGCCCGCCGAGCTCCCGACACCGGTCGTGCGGAGCGCCGACGTGCTACAGGCCGGTCGTCCCGGCCTGCTCAGCGTGGTTGCCGACGTGGGGGACGCCACGATCCACCGGGTGCTGGGGCTGCGGGCACCCGGTGAGGAATCGGCGTTCCTGCCCGACGCCGATCCGGCCCCGCTCGGCCTCTTCGACGACACCGACGGGCTGGCCATCGTGTTCGACGCGCTGACGGACGCGTCCTTCTGCCTGGCGTTGCTCCGGGCGGTGACCGGTGCCGACGACGAACCCGGTCCCGTGCGTCGTGCGCGGTCGGGGAGGGACCACGACTCCCTCGTGTTCGACGACCGCCTCGTGCTCACCGTCTTCAAGGAGCTTCCCGATGCCGATGGGCCGCATCCGGGCCTGGAGATGCTCCTCGCCTTGGACCGGGTCGGGTTCAACCATCTGATCGCCCCTCGCGCCGTCTGGCGCCGGGGGTCGCTCGACCTCGGGGTCGTCCAGGACTACCCGGCCGGGAGCACGAGCGGATGGGCACTGGCGCTGACCTCACTGCGCGACCTCTACGCCTCCGGGCTCCCTCCCGACCAGGCCGGCGGGGACTTCGCCGTCGAGGCGAAGCGGCTCGGGACCATGACCGCACGGCTCCACCTTGGCCTGGACGAGGCGTTCGGACGGGTGCCGGGCGACCCCGGCGCCTGGGCGGACACCGTGGCCTCGGTGGTGCGACCCGTCGAGCCCGACCTCCTCGACGACCCGGCCGTGGCGGCGATGCTCGACGATCTCCGGACGTCGACGACCCGGTGCCTGGCGATCCGGACCCACGGGGATCTCCACCTGGGGCTGGTCATCCGCACCGACATCGGGTGGCTCCTGGCGGATTTTCCCCCCGGTGGGGCGGCGGGGGAGCGATCCGCGGAGGACGCCCGAGAGCGTGCCGCGGAGAACAGGCCCGGCTCCCCGGCGCGAACCGCCCCGGTGTTCCGGTCGCCGTTGGTCGACGTGGCCGACATGCTCTGGTCGTTTCACCGGGTGGCCGAGAGGGCGGCGTCCGAGCGCGCTCCCTCCGAGCCGCCGGAGGTGGCGGCGCTCGCCCGGGCATGGGAGGCGAGGAACCGGCGGGCGTACCTTTCGGCCTACCTGGCCACTCCGGGCATCGGCGGCATCGTCCCCCGGGTCCCGGGTCTCGTCCGTTCCCTCGTCGCCGCCTTTCAGCTGGAGCGGGCGGCACTGGCGCGACCGTCACCGGCCTGAACGCGACCGTCACCGGCCTGGAGCGGTGGCCCCGCCGGTTGGTGGTGCTCCGCGGGTCGGGTGTCGGGCCCGCCTGAGGTCGCACCGTCTCCGGACGGCTGACGATGCTCAGCCAGTGCTCGCCACCGCCACCGCTGCCGGCACGGTCAGCGCTTCGGCCGCCTCCTCGGGGTTCACGATGTTGATGAGCACGCCCGTTCCCAGCTCGAACCCGGCCACCGTGGTCAGCTTCGGCACGACGTGGACGTGCCAGTGGTAGGGCTCGGGAGCCCGGTAGGGCGCCGAGTGGAAGACCAGGTTGTAGGCGATGTCACCCACGACGTCCCGGAGCCGGGCCAGGCTGGTCCTCAGGGCCCTCCCGACGGCATCCAGATCGTCGCTCGGGCTGTGATGCAGGTGGGCGCTGTGCGACCGAGGGATGACCAGCATCTCGTAGGGTGTCCCGCTCCAGAAGGGGCAGACCACCATGACCCGGTCGTCGGCGTAGACCACCCGGTAGGCCACGTCCTCCTCGGCGTCGACGACCGTGCACAACAGGCACCGCCCGGCGAACCGGGCAAAACCCGCCTGCTCCTCCACCAGCTCGCGTGGCACGAAGGACATGCCGAGCAGCTGTCCGTGCGGGTGCTCGATCGAGGCGCCCGCCTCCCGTCCGGAGTTGACGATGGCCTGGCTGTAGCGCAGGCCCGGGGTGGTGGCGTGTGCCTCGATCCGGTCCCGGATCGCCGCCATGACCAGGCCGGCCTGCTCGTCGCCGAGCATGGACCACGACCGTTCGTGGTCGGGGGAGAGGATGAGCACCTCGTGGATACCGCCGGCAGTGGCCTGGGTGAACACCGGCCCCCGGTTGGTCACGATGAAGGGCCCGTCGCCGGAGAAGGCGGGGTACAGGTTCGGGACCACCCTGACCCGCCAACTTCCTTCGGGTCCATAGGTCTCGAGGGCCGGTGGGGTGCCTTCTTCGTTGCCTGGGCAGAACGGGCACGGCCGGCTGGTGTTGGCCTGGACCGCCATTCGGGGGGTGAAGGCCATCGGCCGGTGCGCACGGTCGGTGCTGACGACCACCCACCTGCCGGTCAGCGGATCAAGGCGGAGCTGGTTCGACTGCTTGACGTGCGGTTCCTTGTCGGTCATGGCCGCTCGGTTGCGTTCACTCGTGGGATCTCGTTCATGTGCCTATCGGTGCGCCTGCCCGGTTTCCTTAGAGTTTCGTTCGAATCCCACTGGCCCTCGGTGGTCCCGAGGAGGCCCGCCCCTACCGTAGCAACGGAGAGCCCCGATGGCGCGTAGCCTCCCCGGACCCCACCGGGCCGACTCTTCGGACCCCACCGGGCCGACTCCCGGGCTCGGGGCGCGGGATGCCAGAATCGCCCCATGCTGCTCCCGGGCGACACCCTCTTCGCCGTGTCCAAGAACCGGGGGATGGCGTACGACTCCGTGCTTCTCCTCCACGTCCTGGCGGCCTTTGCCGGCTTCGGGGTCGTCGGCGTGGCGGGGATCTACGCCCTGCTCCTCCGGCGGGACGGCCCCCGGTCCGAGGCGGTCGCTCGGTACTACCGGCCCGGTGTCAACTGGGCGGGGAGGATCATCTTCCTCGTGCCCGTCCTGGGGGCGACGCTGATCGCCATGAGCTCGGGCGCATGGAGCTACGGCGACCTGTGGATCGAGATCGGCCTGACCACGTGGACCATCGCCGCTGTCCTGGGTGAGGTGGTGCTGTGGCCGGCCGAGCGGCGGTTGCAGCGGCTGGCCGCCGACCCTGCCACCGACCGGCGGGTTCTCGTCCGCACGACCCGCACGGCGGCGCTGGCGTCGGCCACGATGGTGGTCATCTTCCTCTTCACCGCGGTGGTGATGGTGGCGAAGCCTTGAGCATGGCCGCGCACACGATCGCCCGGGCCTCCTCGAGGCGGCCGGCCCTGACGAGCTCCGGGAGCGGGCCGTCCAAGACGGAGCGCCAGTCCACCGACTCGGTCGAGCCGCCCCGGTCCCGCAGGGTGGTCCGGGCATCGTCGAGCACTGCCGCCAGGGCGTCGAGGTGGGATCCCACTGCCGCCCCGACCCTCGTCCGGATCCAGGAGGCCAGCGCCGGGCTGGCGCCGCCGGTGGAGACCGCCACGGTCACCGGCCCGTCGCGGTGGACGGCCGGGAGGAGGAAGGAGCAGTTGGCGGCGTCGTCGGCACAGTTGACCCAGACACCGGCCGCCTCGGCGTCCTCGGCGACCGCCTGGTCCACGGACGGGATGCCCGTCGCCGTCACGACCAGCCGGTACCGGGCCGCCTCGCCGCGCCGGTACGGGCGGCGCCGGATGGAGAGCGTGCCGGCTCCGGGCTCTTCGGAGCCACTGCTCCTCCCCGACCGATCGGCGATGGCCGGCGCGATGTCGGGGGCGACGACCGTGACGTGTGCTCCACAGGCGAGGAGCCCGTCGACCTTCCGGACGGCCACGGGACCGCCCCCCACGACGAGGCACGGGCGATGCTGGACGACCAGGGAGACGGGGTACAGCGGGGCGTCGTGCACGTACCGTTACCCGCGTTGCCTGGTCGTGCCTGTAGGGCCGAGGTGCAAGGGACCGATCATGCCGGCTGCCACCGTAGCGTTGGTCGTCGGATCGATCAGGACGAAGCTGCCGGTGACGCGGTTCTGGCGGTAGTCGTCGACGACGATCGGGCTGGAGAGCGCCACGGTGACGGTGCCGATGTCGTTCTCCTCCAGCTGGGAACCGCGCTCCACTGCGAGCGAGCGCACGTCGAGCCGACCGGTCACCGCCACCACTCGGGCGGGGACGACGCGGGTGGTGTGCTTCACCCGGTAGGGGGTCCCGGCTCGGAGCGGACCCTCGGCGAACCAGCACACGGTGGCCTCGAGGGTCTCCACCACGCGGGGCGCACCCACCGGTCCGGCCAGAAGATCACCCCGGCTCACGTCGAGGTCGGTGTCGAGCTCGACGGCGACCGACAACCCGGCCGGCGCCTCGGTCAGCACGCGGTCGGCCACGGTGACCGAGGTGATCGACGCTCGCCTCCCGCCGGGGAGGACGACGACGGGATCGCCGGGGGCCAACACCCCCCCGCTCACCATCCCGGCGTACGCCCGGCCTCCACCGGGCCGACGCAGGACCCACTGGACGGGGAGGCGAGCGGGCTGCTCCCGGGTGGCGGTGGTGGTTCTGAGGGGGACCGACTCGAGGGCGTCGAGGACGGTGGGGCCGTCGTACCAGGGTGCCTTCCCGCTCGGTGCCGCCACGTTGTCGCCGTGGAGGGCGGACACCGGGACCACGCTGACCGCCTCGACCCCCAGCCGTTCGGCCAGCGAGGTCATGTCCTCGACGACCCGGTGGTAGGCCCGGGGATCCCAGTCGACCAGGTCCATCTTGTTGGCCGCCACGACCAGGTGCCGTACACCGAGGAGGGCGGCGATGCAGGTGTGGCGGCGGGTCTGGTCGCGGAGCCCCCGCTGGGCATCGACGACGACGAGGGCCACGTCCGCGTTCGACGCCCCGGTCGCCATGTTCCGGGTGTACTGGACGTGACCGGGGCAGTCGGCGATCACGAGCTTCCGCGTGGGCGTGGCGGCGTACCGGTAGGCGACGTCGATGGTGATGCCCTGCTCCCGTTCGGCCCGGAGCCCGTCGGTCACGAACGACAGGTCGACGGCGTGGGAGCCCCGGCGGGCAGAGGCCTCCTCGACGGCCACCAGCTGGTCGTCGAAGAGCTGCTTCGTGTCATGGAGGAGCCGGCCGATGAGCGTCGACTTGCCGTCGTCCACCGAGCCCACGGCGGCCAGCCGGAGCAGGTCCATGGAGGTCGGGACGGTCGGCTCGGTGGGAACGGTCTCGGCGGCAGAAAGGTTGGGCGCCATGGCTCAGAAGTACCCCTCGCGCTTCCGGTCCTCCATGGCGCTTTCCGAGAACCGGTCGTCGGCCCGGGTGGCTCCGCGCTCGGAGATCCGTGACGCCGCCGTCTCGGCGATGATCTGCTGGAGCGTCGCCGCCTCCGAGGCCACGGCGCCCGTGCACGTGGCGTCGCCCACCGTGCGGAACCGGACGGTCCGCTCAGAGACGTGCTCCCCCGGCTGCGGTTGCACCCAGGGCGAGATGGCGAGGAGCATGCCGTCCCGCTCGACCACCTCCCTCGAGTGGGCGAAGTAGATGGGAGGCAGGTCGATGGCCTCGCGGGCGACGTACTGCCAGACGTCGAGCTCGGTCCAGTCCGACAGGGGGAACGCCCGCAGGTGCTCACCGGGGAGGAGCTGGCCGGAGTAGAGCTGCCAGAGCTCGGGCCGCTGGCGCTTCGGGTCCCACCGCCCCTGGTCGTCCCGGAACGACAGGACCCGCTCCTTGGCTCGGGCCTTGTCCTCGTCCCGTCGGGCACCGCCGATGCAGGCGTCGAAGCGGTGCTCGCCGATGGCGTCGAGGAGCGCCACCGACTGGAGGCGGTTCCTGGAGCCCCACCGACCGGGGTCGGGGACCCGTCCCCGGTCGATCGCGTCCTGGACCGAGGCGACGATCAGCCGCTCCCCGAGCTCCTCCAGCCGCCGGTCCCGGAAGGCGACGACCTCGGGAAAGTTGTGCCCGGTGTCCACGTGGAGCACCGGGAACGGGAAGCGGCCGGGCCGGAACGCCTTTTCCGCCAGGTGCAACAGCACGGCGGAGTCCTTCCCCCCGCTGAAGAGGAGGACCGGCGCCCGGCACTCGGCGGCGACCTCGCGCATGACGAAGATGGCGTGCGCCTCCAGCAGGTCGAGATGGTCGGCTCCGGCGGCGCGCCGCCAGCCGGGGAGGGGCTCGGCCACGCGGTCGGCCAGGCGGTTCGCGGGGCGGTCGAGAGTGTCGGTCATGACTACGGGCTCCATCGGTGGGTCGGGCCGGACGGCGGGGGACTTGTCATTTTCCTAAAATATGATCTACTTAGTCATGTATAGTCTTTCCGGATGCCCGGAGCAAGGGCCCGGGTGGCCGGGGACGACCCCGGGCGACCCCGGACGACCCCGGACGACCCCGGACGACCCCGGGCGACCAGAAAGCAGCCATCGATGCACGAACCAACAGTGACCACGGAGCCGGGCAGCGTGAACGGAGGCGATGGCGCCTCCTTGTCACCGGTTCGACCGTGGCGCGAGCTCGAGCACGCCGACCTCGTCGCCGAGCTCGCGGCCCGGAACGCGGCCTTCGAGACGGCGGCGGCGGGGGAGGTGATCTCCTGGGCGGGCCGGCGGTTCGGACCGAGGTTGGTGGTGGCGTGCTCCTTCCAGGACGCAGTGATCGTCGACCTGGTGGTGGCGGCGGCACCCGGGACACCGGTGGTGTTCCTGGACACCGGCGCCCACTTCCCCGAGACTCTTGCCTACGTCGAGGAGGTCCGCGCCCGCTACGACCTCCCGCTCACGGTGGTCCGGCCCGGACCCGACGCTGCCGACCACCCCTGCGGGAGCGCCCGATGCTGCGAGGTCCGCAAGGTGGAGCCGCTCCGTGCCGTCCTGGCCGACGCCGACGCCTGGATCACGGGCCTGAAACGGGTCGACGCCCCCACCCGGTCGGACATCCCGATCGTGGCCTTCGACGCCCAATGGGGAAGGGTCAAGATCAACCCCCTGGCCACGTGGAGCGAGGACGACGTGGCCGGCTACGAGGCGGACCACGGTCTTCCCCGACACCCGCTGATGGACCGGGGGTACCGGTCGATCGGGTGCGCGCCCACCACCCGCCCGGTCGCTCCCGGCGAGGACCCGAGGGCGGGCAGGTGGGCCGGCACGGGCAAGGTCGAGTGCGGGTTGCACGGCTCATGAGCGCCGGGTACGACGACCTCTACGGGCACCGCTTCACCGGGAGCGATCGGCCGATGCGGTTCGTCCGGCCCTACCGCACGGTCGGGAAGCTGAACGAGGTCGAGCGGTGGAAGCTCGACCGCCATCCGCTCGAGGTCGCGTCGGCGATCGTCGATCGGTACTCCCTCGAGGGTCCCGCCTCGATCGCCTCCGTGCCCGGGGAGATGGAGCGGTTGAAGTGGGTCGGGATCTATCCCCAAAAGCAGGGGGGGGACGCCTTCATGCTGCGGGTGAAGATCCCAGGTGGGCGGTTGGACGCTGCCCAGTGCCGGGAGATCGGCGTGATCGCCGACGTCTTCGGCGAGGGTCCGCCCGGTTCGGAGAGCCGGCTGTTCGGCTCCCGCTACGCCGATCTCACCACGCGCCAGGACATCCAGGTCCACTGGCTCCGGATCGAGGACATCCCCCGCATCTGGCGGCGCCTGGCGGCCGTCGGGCTGACCACGGTGCAGGCGTGTGGCGACTCGGCCCGCAACGTGCTCGGCTGCCCGGTGTCGGGTGTCGACGCTGCCGAGGCGTTCGACGCCTATCCCGTCGTCACGGCCGTCTCGGCGTTCTTCACCGGCAATCGCGAGTACGCCAACCTCCCGCGGAAGTTCAAGATGAGCGTGACCGGGTGCGTGGAGGACTGCGTGCAGGCCGAGATCAACGACATCGGCCTGTGGCCGGCGCGGGCGCTCGACGGCACCCTCGGTTTCAACCTGCTCGTGGGTGGGGGCCTGTCGGACGGCGAGCGCATGGCGTCTGACATCGACGTCTTCGTGCGGTCGGAGGACGCTGTCGAGGTGACGCGGGCTGTGGCCCAGACGTTCGGGGAGCTCGGCAACCGTGAGAACCGGGGATTGTCCCGGATGCGCTACCTGGTCCAGGAGCTCGGTCCAGAGGGCTTTCGTGCCGAGCTGGCCGCTCGCTCCCGCGTCGAGCTGGTACCGGCGGGCGAGGACCTCACCCGCCGGTACCGGGGGGACCACGTCGGGGTCCACCGGCAGCGCGAGGAGGGCGTCTACTACGTCGGGTGCTCGGTCCCGGTCGGCCGCATGAACGGCATCGAGCTCGTCGAGGTGGCGCGGCTGGCCGAGACGTACGGGGACGGGACCGTCCGGCTGGGCAGCGACCAGAACTTCATCCTGACCGGCGTGCACGAGGACCGGCTCGACTCCCTCCTCACCGAGGAGCTCCTCCAGAAGTACTCGCCCTCACCAGGTCCTTTCTCCCGGGGGGTGGTGGCCTGCACCGGCAACGAGTTCTGCCGCTTTGCCGTGGTCGAGACGAAAGAGCGCGCCGTGAAGTGGGCTCGCGCCCTCGACGCGGTCTTTGCCGGAGCCGGTCCCGACCGTGACGGAGGACCCGGCTCCCCGGGCGTGCCGACCCGTGATCCCGGGGATGACGGCATGCCGGCGGATGCCGGCGTCATCCGGATGCACTTCTCTGGATGCTCGGCCTCCTGCGCCCAGCCCCAGATTGCCGACATCGGCTTTCGGGGGGACGTGGCCCAGGTCGGCGACCACCTGACCGAGGCGGTCGACATCGGGTTGGGCGGATCGCTCGGCTTGACGCCGGGCTTCATCGACTGGATCGAGCACGCCCGACCCGTCGACGAGGTCCCCGACGCGTTGGTGCGGGTCGTCCGCCGGTACCACTCCGAGCGGCGGGCGGGCGAGCCGTTCTTCTCGTGGGCCCGCCGGGTCCCGAACGACGATCTGCGGCACGTGCTGGCCGGAGAGGAGGAGCACGCATGAAGGCCTATCGCATCCGCGAGGAGATGAACGGCGTCGCCGAGCCCCCGGGGAAGACGTGGTTCTGGGAGCTCGAAGCGGCCGTCGTCGAGGCCGACCGGTGCATCCAGTGCGGCACGTGCGTGGCGGTGTGCCCGTCGAACTCCATCGGCGTCGGCCGGAAGACCGGGCTCCCCGAGCTGGTGAAGATGTGCACCGGCTGCTCGTTGTGCTGGGACTACTGCCCGAGAGGGGGGCTCCGCTACGAGGCGCTGTGGCCGCCCTCTACCATCACCGGGGACGACGGCACCGCTCCGATCGTCACGAAGCCGGATCCGGCCGACCCGTACTGGAAGCTGACCGGCGGCCCGCCCGGGGATGGGCTCGGTGCCGTGACGGAGTCGTACGCGGCGCGGGCGGCGTCCCGTCCGGCCGGTGTCCAAGACGGCGGGGTGGTGTCCACCCTCCTGATCGCCGCGCTGGCGGCGGGCGAGATCGACGGCGCTCTTGTCACGCGCCCGAGCGCCGATCCCGACGAGCCATGGAAGGGGGTGGCGACGGTGGCCACGACACCCGCCGCCCTGCTCGAAGCGACCGGGACCTTCTACAACCAGACCATGGCCCTGGCCGAGCTCGACCTGGCCCGCTACGACCTGCCGCCCGAACCCCGCTTGGCACTGGTCGGCACACCGTGCGAGATCCAGGGCCTCCGGGCCATGCAGGCCCGGCGCTGGCCTACGGGCGCCCACCGTATCGACGCCGTGGTGCTCACCATCGCCCTCTTGTGCACGAAAAGCTTCGACTACGACAGGCTGGTGGCGCGCCGGCTCCGCGACGAGCGGGGTGTCGACCTCGACCGGGTGGCGAAGGTGGACGTGATCCGGGGCCGGCTGCGCGTCGAGTACCGGGACGGCGAGGTGGCGGTGGACGAGCCGGTGAAGGAGTTCCACGGGGCGGCGCTGAAGGGGTGCGACGAGTGCGCGGACTTCCTCGGACGGAGCGCCGACCTCTCGGTCGGTAGCGTGGGATCGCTCGACGGGTGGAGCAGCGTGCTCGTGCGCACCGAGCGGGG
Organism: Actinomycetes bacterium; assembly: GCA_021820665.1. GTDB lineage: Bacteria > Actinomycetota > Acidimicrobiia > Acidimicrobiales > RAAP-2 > JAKADK01. Next base: position 14,987 of record JAKADK010000022.1, read on the forward strand.
ACGACGGGCGCTCGACGGGGCGAAGGGCCGCCTGGACCTGCGCCCGCTCGACGATCCCGGTGCGCTGGCGCGGCTCGACGCGCTGGACAAGCGGGTGGCCGAGTCCAGCCTCGCCCGGAAGCTCGATCCCGACGGTCCGCTGTTCATGGACTACGCCGAGCATCTCGCCGCCTACGGCGACACCGGGCGCGCCCCGGTCGTGGTGGACCGATGAGCGTGATCGAGGTGGCGGGCGGCCCCCGGCTGGAGCTCCCCACCGAACCGCTCGACCTCAAGGTTGTCCTGCGCCGGGCGATGCTGGGCGTGGAGGCGCGCTCTGGAACCTCCGACGCCTACGTCGACGAGACCTGTCTCGGCGCGTGGCTGTGGAGCCGGTGGCAACCTGTGCTCGAGCCGCGGGGGTGCACCAGGGAGCAGTGCATCGACACCGTGGCCGGCCTGCGGCGCGAGGTGGTGCTGTGGCTCTTGGGCGACCGTGCCTGGCCCCAGCTGGTGTCGAGCCTGGCCGGCCGCGTCAGCCGGCGGCTCCCGCCGCTCGTAGACGGCAGCCCGGGGTGAGCCCGGGGACGGGGGGTGCCGTCTGGGGAGCGGGGCCCCCGACGATCCCGCCGGCTCAGGACAGCGGACCCCAGGAAGGCAGCCCACCCCAGGGGAGCTTGCCGAAGCCGTCAGGACCGGCGGTGTCGAGCGCGCCGGAGAGCCCGGCGGCGATGACCGTCGGGCGCCCCCCGGAGACGGCGATGGTGGCGATGTCCGAGGCGCCGGCGTACGAGATGGAGTGGCTCGACGGGCCGAACACGGGGTCGGCGACGCCCGGCCCCGTCCCGTGCACCTCCTCGGCCCCCTGCCCGTCGGGCGACGCGACCCACAGGCGTCGTGAGCCGTACCACTGGGCGATGGCCGTGCCCGGTACCAGTCCGGGGTCCCGGCCGGCCCTGACGAAGGCGATCAGCCTGCCGTCCGGCGCCCACGCCGGGTCGACGGTGACCGCACCGGCCGGCTGGGGAAGCGCCCGGCACGGGGGAGCCACGGGGCCAGGCCGGCAGACGGCGAGGTGGCTGCCGTCCCAGGGGAACGCCCCGCTCATGTCCACGATGAGCAATCGGTGCCCGTCCGGTGACCAGGCGAGCCAGGGGAGGTAGACGAAGGTCCGGCCGAGCGTCCGGGCGTCCGTGGCGCCGAGGGCGAGGCTGACGAGCGGGAGGCCGGTCGCCTCTGCCGCCGTCGACCCCCCGGGGTCGAGCCAGAAGAGCAGCCCTGCGCCGTCGGGCCACCACGAGCCGAGCAGGACCGTGGTGTCGGGCGGTGCCCGGTAGGGCAGGGGGACCCGGCTTCCGGTGACGACGTCGACGACGTCGACCTGCTCGCCTCCGGGGCCCGCATCCCGGACGACGGCGAGGCGGTGCCCGTCGGGGGACCAGAGGAACGAGACGACGGGTCCGGCGACGACCATCGGGGCGGCGTCCGGCGCGGCGGGGTCCACCACCACGAGATCGCCCGCATCCGCGCCCGCCGACGGGATCAGGGCCAAAAGCGGGGCGGCCGGCGACCACTCGAATGCCGTGACCGGATCGGCCGTGGCGGGGCTGGGCAGGGCGACGGCGGCGCCCGATGCCCGGAGCACCCGGAGGCGCCCCGTGCCGCCGAGCTCACCCACCCACGTGCCGCTGGCCGACCACTGGGGCGCCGATCCCGGTGACGGCGACGGTGTGACGGCGGTGGGAACGCTTCCCGGCTCGGCGGTGTAGAGGGAGCCTCGCGACAAGTAGGCCAGGGCGCCGGGGAACCCGGGTGCGTCCGCCGCCGCCGCGGTGGGATCGGGCCGGAACGGCCGGGACGGCGACGCCGGTCCGAAAAGGTGCCCGGGTCCGAGGAGGCGGCCCGGTCCGAGGAGCACCACGCCGGCCACGGCGGCGAGGACGAAGGCGGTCAGCCCCCGTCGTCGCGCCCTCCGCCGCCCTCGGAGCAGGAGCGGCGAGCGGTGCCCGCCGGAGAGACCGTGACGGCCGGCCGGCCGGTGGTCCCCCAGCTCCAGCCGGCCGGCCAGCCTGTGGAGGTCCCGCCGGAGGCGCTCCTCGAACAGCTCGTCGGTCACGGCTCGATCATCGTCCTGAGGTTGGCGAGGCCCCGGGACGCGAGCGACTTCACCGTCCCGGGACGGCAGCGGAGGAGCTCGGCGATCTCGGCCTCGGTGAGGTCGGCGTAGTAGCGGAGCACGAGGACGGTGCGTTGACGGCTGGGCAGGAGGGCCAGGACATCGGCCAGCTCGTGGAGCTCCGGCTCGGCCGACACGGGCAGGACGTCGAGCGACCGGCGGCGGGCGAGGGCGTTGCGCCGGTGGAAGCTCCTGCACCCGTTCACCACGGCGGCGCGCACGTAGGCGGCCGGGTGCTCCGCCCGGTCCAAGGCTGTTCGGCACCGGAGGAAGGCGTCCTGGACGATCTCCTCGGCGGCGGCCCCGGACCCCGTGAGGAGCGTGGCAAGGGTAACGAGCGCGACGAAGCGCTCCTCGTAGAGCCGTTCGAAGCCGCCCGGCCACGTCCCCAGGTCGCCCACCCGTCCCCCCTGGCGTTCCCGCGGGGACGGGTGGGCGTTCCGTGGTTCCTGCGGTTCCGGTTCCTCGTTCGTCATGTCACCGTTCGTCATGTCACCACTCACGGTCGCCACCTGTCACGAGAGAAGACGCACGGCCGGTCCGGTTGGTTCCCTCCCGATCGGTGCCCGCCTCGCCTCTCGCCCCGTAGCCCGGTCCCCCGGCACCCCGGTGGCGCGGTCGGCAGGTGGCGCGTGGCGCGGTCGCTTCCAGCCGCCATCGTGGCAGAGGCGGGCCCGGCATGCCGGGGCCCGCCCGTTGTCGCCTACGATCGGGCCGCCCCGACCGAAGCCGGGGTGGCCCCATCACCGGGAGGACGCGCAGTGGGACTGTCCATCGGCATCGTCGGCCTTCCCAACGTCGGGAAGTCGACGCTGTTCAATGCCCTCACGAGGAACGACGTGCTCGCCGCCAACTACCCGTTCGCCACCATCGAGCCCAACGTGGGCGTGGTGGGTGTGCCGGACGCCCGCCTCGACCGCCTGGCCGAGCTGTTCTCGAGCGAGCGGATCGTGCCCGCCACCGTCACCTTCGTCGACATCGCCGGGATCGTCCGCGGCGCGTCGGAGGGAGAGGGCCTCGGCAACCAATTCCTGGCGGCGATCCGGGAGTGCGACGCTATCTGCCAGGTCGTGCGGGTGTTCGCCGATCCCGACGTCATCCACGTCGACGGGCGCATCTCGCCCGCCGACGACATCGCCACCATCGCCACCGAGCTGGCTCTCGCCGATCTCCAGACGGTGACCAAGCGGATCGAGCGGCTGGCCAAGGACTCTCGGAAGCAACCGGCCCTGGTTCCCGCCCTCCGGGCGGCAGAGGCCGCCCGTGACGTGCTGGACGCCGGAGGCAGCATCGCCGATGCCGGCAGGGACGGCGTCCTCGACGTCTCCCTGCTGAGCGACATGCACCTGCTCAGCGCCAAGCCGGTGATCACCGTGTTCAACGTGGACGAGACGACGCTGTCCTCACCGGAGCCGGTCGCCGCCGAGCTGGCCGACCTCGTGGCGCCGTCCCCTTCGATCGTGCTGTGCGCCCAGATCGAGGCCGAGGTGGCGGCGCTCGATCCGGTGGACGCCGCCGAGCTCCTGGCCGGGTACGGCCAGCAGGAGTCGGGCCTGGCCCAGCTGGCGCGGGTCGGGTTCTCCACGCTCGGCCTGCAGACCTTCCTGACGGCAGGACCGAAGGAGGCGAGGGCGTGGACCATCCACGCCGGGGACACCGCGCCCCGGGCGGCCGGGGTGATCCACACCGACTTCGAGCGGGGGTTCATCAAGGCCGAGGTGATGAGCTACGAGGACCTCGTCGAGCTGGGGTCGCCGGCGGCGGTCCGGGCGGCGGGCAAGGCGCGGGTGGAGGGGAAGGACTACGTCATGCGCGACGGCGACGTCGTCGAGTTCCGCTTCAACGTCTAGGCGCGCTCCGACCGCCGACCGCGCCATCGACCTCTGTCGTCGTCAGTTGCTACACTGGCAGAGCCGGGTCCGTTGCAGCAGCGGTTCCCGCCAACCGATGTTCCGGGCCCGGCATACACATCTCCTTCTCCTTGTTCTGCCACGGGTTCCCCTGCGTCCAGTGTCCCGGTGCGGTGCCCTGGGGCCTGGTGCCCCGCCCCTCAGCCCGGGGTCCGAGAGGGCCCGACGAGCTCCTCGGGTCCGAGCCGGCCGCCTCGGTCGGCACGGCGTGGCGGCCGCTCGCGTCCGGCACGGTGGACGTTTCCACTACCCTCCACCGGGACGGACCTGTGGGGACCCGCGCGCCCGGCCCCGGGCTCGCGCCGGCCGCTTCGGGTTCGCCCTGCACCGACCGGCAGGCCGACCCGGCAGGCCGGGATCCGATCCAGAGGAGCCGAACGACATGGACGATGCACTGCGAGCGGAGACGATCCGGTTCACCGGGCACGGTGGGGACGAGATCGAGGGCTACCTGGCGCAGCCGCTCGGCGGCGGCCGTCACGGCGGTGTGGTGGTGATCCACCACATGCCCGGCTACGACGAGGCCACGAAGGAGATCACCCGGAAGTTCGCGGCCCACGGGTACCTGGCACTGTGCCCGAACCTGTACTGGCGCGAGGCGCCGGGCGCCAGCCCCGACGACGCCGCCGCCACGGCGCGGGCGCAGGGTGGGGTGCCCGACGACCGCCTCGTCGGCGACGTGGCGGGAGCGATGGCGACGCTGAAGGCCCTGGAGAGCTCGAACGGGAAGGTCGGCGTGATCGGGTACTGCTCCGGGGGACGCCAGGCGTTCCTCGCCGCGTGCAGCCTCCCGCTCGATGCGGCCGTCGACTGCTATGGCGCCTTCGTGACCGGGACGCCGCCCGAGGGCTTCCCGATGAAGGTCGGCCCCATCGTCCACCTCACCAAGGATCTTCACTGCCCGCTGCTCGGCCTGTTCGGGGCCGACGACCAGTACCCGTCCCCCGAGCAGGTGGCCGAGCTGGAGGCAGCGCTCGTCGAGCACCACAAGCCCCATGAGCTCCACACCTACGAGGGGGCAGGCCACGCCTTCTTCGCCACTGACCGTCCGAGCTACCGCCCGGAGGCCGCCAACGACGGGTGGCAGCGGATCTGGGCGTTCTTCGGCGAGCACCTGGCGGCATAGGGACCGCCATGTGCACCTACCAGACACAGACGGTGGCGATCTCGGGAAGCGGCAAGGGCGCCGAGGGGTGGTTCCCGGTGACCGACGCGACGGTCTACTTCGACCACCCTGTCCACGCTCCGGCCGAGCACACGTTGAACATCGACTTCCTCAACCCGGGGCGGGGCGCCGGCGCCCGGGTGGCGGTCGAGCTGGACGCGGTGTCTGCCCGCGCCCTGGCCTCCGCCATCCTCTCCACCCTGGACATGGCGCCCGAAGGGCTCGTGCCCACGTCCTGACCGCAGGCACGGGTCTCTCGGGGGGCTCTCCTGGCATCGTCCCGAAGCTCTGCCCGGGTGGAGGCCCGCTGTGCTCCGATCAGGACGTGGGTGGCGCCACTCGCCGGGGATCTTCCTGGCAGGCCGGGCAGATCCCCGACACCACCAGGTCGTGGTGGCGCACGGCGTACCCGGTCTCGTCGCCGATGCGCGCCAGCACCTCGCCGACGATGACGCACGGGATGGGGACGACGGCGCCGCACCGACCACAGGAGACGTGGTCGTGATGGGCTCGACGGAGCTCGTAGTGGGCGCGCCCGTCGGGCAGGACGACCCGGTCCACCACACCGCTCTCGGCCAGCCGACCCACGGCGCGGAACACGGTGGAGTAATCCGCCGGGAGACCGGCGTCAGCCAGCCTGGCGCGCAGCTCGTCGACCGACCAGTCGTGGCGGTCCTCGTCGTCGAGGACCGAGCGGAGCGCGTGCTGGACTCGGGGCGCCCGTGGCATACGAAGAGCATACATTTGCGAAATGCCGGCGGTCGACGCCGGCTTCACCGGACCCGACCCGATCCGATCCGATCCGAGTGTGGCAACGTGGTGGCGGGCCAGCGCGGGCCCTGCCCGGTCAGCGTGCCGGGTGGGCGGTTGTGGGGGTGGCAGCCGCACTGCCCGGGCTTCCCGCAGGTTCCGGCCGCGTGGCGGCAGGCCGGGCCGGGCCGGGGCCACCGGGTTCTCCATCGGCCGTCGGACGGAGCGCGCGGTCCCGGTGCACCAGGGTGAGCACGGCTCCGAGCAGGCAGGTGCCGGCGAAGAGCAGGACGCCCGCTCCGGGTCCGACAGCCCCGGCGAGGATGCCATATCCGGTGACGCCGACGATCCCGCCGATGCGACCCGCCGCTTCGGACAGGCCCTGCCCGCTCGCCCGCATGGTCGTCGGGTAGGCCAGTGCCGGGGCGATGACGATGGTCTTGTCCGGTCCGGCCGCACCGAAGAAGAACGCCGCGCCGAGGAGCGTCATGCCGACCGCCACCGGGAGGTGGGTGGTGACGAGCAGGAGCACCCCGAGCACGCCGAGGGCGACGCCCCGCCCGGCGAAGCCGGCCAGCTGGAGCGGTCGGTAGCCAAGTCGTCCGATCAGGAGGACGGTCAGCAGGGCGGCGGGGATCGTGACCGCCTTCACCAAGGTGGCACCGAGCGCCCCGTTGGCGGCGGACCGGGTGAGGACCGTGGCCACGATGAGCGGGAGGAGGAGGGTGAGCCCCTGGTCGCTCACCTGGTAGAGGAACCAGTTCGTGGCCATGGTCACGAGCGATCCCTGCCGGGCCTCGTCGGCCGTGTGGCGGACGATCTGGCGCCACGAGGTCAGGTGCTCGCGCTCCCACCGGCGGGACTCGCCGATCCGGCGACGCAGGGCCACGAGGGGAAGCGCCAGGGCGGCGCCGAGCCCGAGCTCGAACCGCCAGCCCTGTGTGCTCACTGCCAGGAAGATCGCACCCGTCCCGTAGGAGAGGAGGACCCCGAAGTTGGCGCTCCACATGATCCAGGCCATGGCCCGCCCGCCGCGGTTGCCGGGGGCGATCTCCGCCACGTAGGGGAAGACGACGGCGAAGTCGGTGCCGATGGCGATGCCGGTGACCAGGCGGCAGACCACAAGGACGCCGTAGTCGGGGGCGAGCGCCCCTATGGCCCCGCTCACCACGAACGCCAAGAGGTCGACGACGAGGACCTTCCGCCGACCGATCCGATCGGTCAGCATGCCGGTGCCGAGGCTGCCGATCACCATGCCGACGAGCGTGACGGTGCCGAGCGTCGTCACGAGCAACGTGGAGAGGTGCCACTGGGTAGCCAGCGGTCGCAGCGCGATGGAGATGGAACCGAGATCGAAGCTACCGACGAAGACGCCGGCACCGGCGAGGGCGGCTGCCCCCCTCCAGGGTGTCGTGCCGCCTACCGGTGGGAAGCCCCGGCCGACCCGGGAACGGAAGTCCACATCCCAAAGATTAGGTGTCCCTAACTCATGGTGTCGAAACGGCGGGCGCTCACCGGTGGGCCCGCCTGCGCCGGGCGGCCGGTCAACAGCTCCGCACGACGAGTGCCGCCTTGAGGAGGGCGCCCCACTGGTAGAGGAAGAGGTAGGGCGCCGATCCGAGTGCCTGGCTGGCCGGCGACAGGAAGATCGTGCCGGTATAGCAGCGGTGGAAGAGCAGGGCGGCCCGGGTGGCCTGGAAGCGGCCCGGCACGATGAGCAACCGGTTCCAGTGGTGGGCCAGCGCGTACCGGGAGGCGAGCTCGGCCTCGCCCCGGGTATCGACCGGGTCGGGCACGAAGCAGACCACCCGTACCCCCGCCCGCTCCGGGCAGGGCATGGTGGGAAGGGCGCCGAGCGAGAAGAGGACCACGGGGGCGTAGCCCTCGGAGGCGAGAGCGAGGCCGTGGGCCTCCCGGGGCCCGCTCCCGCTCAGGACGACGATGGCATCGGCCCGCTCGGGTCCGCTGGTCTGGGGCCAGACGATCCACAGTGCGCTGGTGAGCCCGAAGGCGACGACCGCGGCGGCACCGGCGAGAAGGAGCCGCCGCCGGTGGCCCGAGCGGTTCGCCCGGCGTCGTGGCCGGCGCGTCCATCGACGGCGTTCCGAACGGCGAATGTCCACGGCGGGGAGAGCCTACGGGCTCTTCCCGCTCCGAGCCGCACGAGGCGGGAGCACGAGGCGGGAGCACGAGGCGGGAGCACGGGCCGCACCTCCCGGTCAACCGGCGGTGGGCTCATTTGACCGATCATCCGAATGTACGTACTATTACCTCTGTGACCCCACTCGACTTCGTGGTGCTGTTGTTCCTGATCTCGATCGTGGCCGGCGTCCTCGGTTCGCTGATCGGCCTGGGTGGCGGCGTGGTGGTGGTCCCCGTGCTCACCTTGTTGTTCCACATCGACATCCGTCTGGCCATCGGGGCCTCCATCGTCTCGGTCATCGCCACCTCCAGCGGGGCTGCCGCCGCCTATGTCCGGGAGCGGATGACCAACCTGCGGGCCGGCATGTTCCTGGAGATCGCCACCACGACGGGAGCGGTGTCGGGCGCCTACCTCACCACGGTGCTCCCAGCCAAGGTGCTGTTCATCCTCTTCGGCGCGGTGCTCGCGTACTCGGCCGTGGCCACCTACCGGAAACGCCACTCCGCCGAGCCGCTCACCGTCTCCCACGACCGCCTGGCCAACTACTTCGACCTGCATGGCTCCTACTTCGACCAGTTCGACCAGAAGGAGATCAGCTATAAGGTCGCGGGCACGAAGGTCGGCTTGTTCATGATGTACGTCGCCGGGATGGTGAGCGCTCTGCTCGGCATCGGCTCCGGCGCCCTCAAGGTCCCGGCCATGGACATCGCCATGCACCTTCCCATGAAGGTGTCCACCGCCACCTCCAACTTCATGATCGGGGTGACGGCGGCGGCCAGCGCAGGGTTCTACTTCGCCCGGGGGCAGATCGACCCCATCATCGCCGCCCCCGTGGCGGCCGGGGTACTGGCCGGCTCCATGTTCGGTGCGAAGGTCCTGGGCAAGATCGAGAGCAAGACGGTCCGGCTCATCTTCGTGGTGGTCCTCATCGTGATCTCCATCGAGATGTTCCAGAGAGGAGTGCTCGGATGACCGGCACCAGCGAGGTTCCTGCCCCGGGGGCATCGGCCGAGCCACCGGCGTCGGGGGCCGACCGGGTCCACCACCGCGAGGTGGACGAGGAGAAGCTCCGCAACGTCGAGACGGCCATCAGCTACGTGCTCCGGATCGGTGTCGTCGCCTCGGTGGTCACCGTGCTGATCGGCCTGGTGATGGTGTTCCGCCACCATGCCGGGTACTTCTCGCTCAACGGGAAGGTCTCCTATCACAGCGTGGCCAACCGCCACTCGATCTTCCCCCACACCATCGGCCAGCTCGGCACGGCGCTGTCGCACGGCACGGGGGAGGGCATCATCGTCCTCGGTCTGATCATCCTGCTCGCCACTCCGGTGCTCCGGGTGGCTGTCGGCGTGCTCAGCTTCATCTACGAGAAGGACCCCCCGATGACGATCGTGACGCTCTACGTCCTCGGGGTGCTCATCGCCTCGTTCTTCCTCGGATGAGCGAGTCGGCGCTGGACCGGTCGAGCGCCCTGCCGCTGTGGGCACAGCTGGCCCAGGACCTGCGCCGACGTATGGCCGACGGGGAGTTCGACGAGCAGTTCCCCACCGAGGAGGCTTGCGCCCGCAGCTACGGGGTGAGCAGGCAGACCGTACGAGAGGCGTTGCGCCGGATCGAGGCCGACGGTCTCCTCGTCCGGGAACGGGGACGAGGGACCACGCTGGCCCGCCCGGAGTTCGAGCAGCCGCTGCACGCCATCTACAGCCTGTCGAGCTCGCTGCGCTCCCAGGGTGTCGTCGAGCGCAGCGAGGTGCTGGCCATCGGGACGATGCCGGCCGGCGACCAAGGCGAGCACCTGGGTCTGGCCGAAGACGACCCGGTCGTGTACCTCGAGCGCCTGCGGTTCGCGGGCGACGAGCCGCTCGCCCTCATGCGCTCGTGGCTGCCGACCGACGTGGCGGGAGGGCTGGTCGAGTCCGACCTGGAGTCCGGATCCCTCTACGACCTGCTGGCCGATCGGTGCGACATCCGGGTGACGGGCGGATGGGAACGGATGCGCCCGTGCAACCCGCCACCGGCCGAGCGCCGGCTGCTGTGCCTTCCCAAGCGGGAGGCGGCGCTCACCGTCCAGCGCCTGGCCCTGGCCGGCGACCGGCCGATCGAGTGGCGGGTGAGCACGATCCGCGGCGACCGGTACTCCTTCAAGGCCGAGTGGTCCGAGACGGTGCCGGCCCGGTGAGCGCGGCCGTGCCCGGGGGCGGAGGTGTCCCCGCCACGGACCCCGCGGTGCGCCTGGAGGGAGTCTCGGTGGTGCGGGACGGGACCGCCCTCCTCGACGGCGTGTCGCTGACGATCCGTGCCGCGGAGCGGTGGGTCGTCCTCGGCCCCAACGGGTCCGGCAAGACGACCTTGCTGCGGGTGGCGGGCGCGGCCCTGTGGCCTACCCGGGGGGTGGTCGAGATCCTCGGCGAGCGTCTCGGCCGGGTCGACATGCGCCAGCTGCGCCGGCGAATCTCGACGGTGAGCGCCTCGGTGAGCCGGGTGCTGCGTCCCACCCAGTCCGCGCTCGACGTCGTGCTGACCGGTCGCAACGGCGCGCTGGAGACGTGGTGGGACGAGTACTCCGACGCCGAGCGCGTCGAGGCCGACCGGCTGTTGCGAGACGTGGGCTTCGGCGGGGCTGCCTTCGACGAGCGACCGTTCGGACTGCTCTCGGAGGGCGAGCGCCAGCAGGTCCTCCTGGCTCGGGCGCTGATGGGCCGCCCGGAGCTGTTGCTGCTCGACGAGCCGGCGGCCGGGCTCGACCTGGGTGCCCGGGAGCGCCTGGTCAGCCGGTTGGCGGTGCTGGCAGCCGACCCCGCCGTCCCGCCGCTCGTGCTCGTGACCCACCACGTCGAGGAGATCCCCCCGGGCGCCACCCATGCGGCGTTGGTGCGCCAGGGCCGGATCGTCGCTTCAGGCCCCGTCGGGGACGTGCTGGCGAGCGGTCCGATCTCCGAGTGCTTCGGCATGCGGGTGGAGGTCCACCGCTCGGCGGGCCGGTGGGCCGCCCGGGCGGGTGGAATTGCCCGTCCCGGTCGGGACTGACGAACGTCGAGCGGTCGAACGGTCATAGACTGGTGGTGTCGCGTCGTCCGGGTTCCCGGTCGTGCGGCGGGGTCGGCGACGCGGTGCTCGGTGCAGGTGGTGGGGGCACTCCCGTCGGCGGCCCGGTGTCTGGTGGTTGGCGCTGCGTGGTTGCGTTGCAGCGAGGAGTGCTGAATGTTGCTCAGATCGAAGCGAACCGAAGGTCCCGGGGCCACAAGTGGGACGCCGGCGTCCATGGTCGCGGGTGACCCGGGTGCAATCCCCGCGCCCGATGTGGCCGCCCGCGACACCACCGTTCTCGTTCCCGACGCCGCCTCTCCCGGTGTCGCCTCTTCGGGTGTCGCCTCTTCGGATGGTAGCGAACGTTCGCTCCACCAGGGCGGAGCGACGCCGATGCCGGGTCCAAGCGAGGTCGCTCCGGTCGTCCCTGCCGGCATGATCCCCGGAGGGGGCGGCGACACCGCCACACCGCTTGGTACGGCCACACTCTCCACCGCCGAACCGCTTGGTACCGCCACACCGCTCATGACCATTCCGCTTTCCACCGCCACACTTTCCATCGCCGAACCCCGGTCTCGGCGCCGTTCCCCGCGGTGGGGGCTGCGGGTGGCCATCGGCCTCGGCGTGGTCGTGATCGGTGGGGTGGTCGTGGCAGGGGTGTTTGCATGGCCCCGGGCCTCGATCCAGCCGGCGTCCGACGCGCTGGCACAGATCGGCGGGATCGGATCAGGCCAACTGGAGTCGGCGACCGCCACCTATGGCGGCCACTCCGTCCGTCTGGTCGAGGGAAGCGGCGGGCTGGTGCCGGTCGCCAGCCTCCCGCAGGGAGCGTCGGTGACGGTCACCGCCGAGATCCGCGAGCCGTCGTGGCTGGCGTGGGCGACCGGGGCGACGCGCCGGGTGACGACGACGGTCGTGACCCCGAAGGCAGCTCTCCTCGATCCGGTCGTCGTCGCCCGTCCCGGTGCCGCCGTGGAGGCCCGGTTCAGCCGGCCGGTGCGGGTGGTCGACGTGCTCGGGGGAGCGAAGGGGTCCGTACCCGCCGCCGTTCGCGCCGTCACCGAGGTCGCCATCGTGCCGAGCGTGAAGGCGGGCCAGGCCGGTGAGGTCCAGGTGGTTTCGTCCCCCGAGCCGTGGGAGGCGCTCAGTCCGCCGGAGACCGTCAGTTACTTCGGCTCCTCCAGCTCCTCGACCATGCTGCTCACCGAGCCCGATCTGGCCAACCGCTCAGTGGGGCTGGCCAGCACCCTGCGGCTCGTGTTCTCGTCCCCGGTGTCGTCGATCTTCGGCAAGCAGCTCCCGACGATCACGCCGGTCATCCAGGGGGCACTCGTCCCGAAGGGGAGATGGTCGGAGCCCACGCCGTACTCGGTCCAGTTCGTTCCCGCAGGGCCGGCGTTCTGGCCGGGTGAGCAGTTCCGCATCGCCCTTCCCGAGCCGGTGACGCTGGCGTCGACGACCGGGAGCGGGACCACCGACACGGCAGCGACGACCACGCGTGCGCTCGAGTTCACGGGCGCCGCCGGATCGATGACGCGCCTCCAGCAACTTCTCGCCACGCTCGGCTACCTGCCCGTTTCGTGGGCGCCGACCGGCGCCTCCACCCAGCCGACGACGATGGGCGGACAGGCTGCCCTGGTGCCGTCGCCGCCCGCTGGGACCTTCACCTGGCGGTGGACCACCATGCCGTCGGTGTTCACGTCGCTGTGGCAACAGGGCGCCGACAACGTCATCACCGAGGGCGCGATCATGGCCTTCGAGAGGGTCTCCAATCTGGACACGACCGGCACCGCCAACCCCCTCCTGTGGCCCACGCTGATCAGCGCCGTCCTCGACCACAAGAGTGATCCGCATCCCTACACGTGGATCGAGGTGTCCCAGAACCTTCCGGAGACCCTGACCTTGTACCAGAACGGTGCCGTCGCCCTCACGAGCCTCACCAACACCGGTATCCCTCAGGCGCCGACGGCGCCTGGTACCTATCCGATCTACCTCCGCCTGCCCTTCCAGATCATGCGGGGCACGAACCCCGACGGGAGCACGTACGCCGATCCGGTGCACTGGATCAACTACTTCAACGGGAGCGATGCCGTCCACGGCTTCGTGCGCGCCTCCTACGGCTTCCCCCAGAGCCTCGGCTGCTCCGAGCTCCCGATCGCCACGGCAGCCACCCTCTACCCGATGGTCCACATCGGGACGCTGGTGACGGTCCTGCCGTAGCCCTGAGTTGCCGGGGCCAGACGCGGGACGACAGTCCCCGCTGGGCCCGTCGTGTGCCGCGACGTTCGATCCGCCAGGCGGCGCAGGGGAAGCCCTGCTCTGGTGAGCGGCAGGTCGGAGGTATAGAATCGCCGTTACCTTCGACAGTGAGGGTTGGGCTCGTGACTGCGACCGCGCCTGACGGTCCGGAGGTTGGAATGATGGTTGGAACGTGTCCGCGGCGTCGCGGGGCGACGTCGCAGTGGGGCCGGCCCGGAACGGGCCGGCGGGGTTGGTCGGTGCTGGCGGCGCGAGAGTGCTCCGGGGACCGACAATGATCGCGACGTGGGCGACGGAGCCTGATCCTGCCGACGGGCCCCGGTCTGATCCTGGCGGCGGGACGACGAGCGACGGGGTGCGCGGCGGTTACGAGGACTTGGCGGCCAGAGGGACGTTCGACTCCCTCTTGCGGAGCCTGTTGAGCTGGGAGCTGGTGACCCAGTGCATTGACGGCGAGGAGGGCGGGCACGGCGAATGGCGGCTCAGCGAGATCGCCCAGCGACGGCTGTCGCAGCTCCAGCCGGCGGTGCCCCGGCTCGACGAGCGCACGGTCTACTTCGGCCATGTCTGCATCGACTGTCGGCAGCGCCGCCCGACGAGGCTCGTGGAGGGCGTCTACCGTTGTGAGACCTGCGCGGAGCACCGCCGGGTGGCAACCGGAGCCGGAATTCCGGCGGAGACCGACGTCAGGGAGACGACCCGCCGTGGGCAGCTCCGGGGGGGACTGTGGGAGCGGCGACGCCGGCACGAGACCGGGACCCGACCGGCCGCCGGTGGCGTAGGCGACCAACGCACGTCGGCCTGACCGCTCCCTCCCGTTAGGGTGCCGCTGGTGGCAACCCCCGCCACCCTTCGACGAGGCAGTGGTGAGGGAGCTCTGGTGTGCATGGCCGAGAACATGGCCCCGGCCGACCGCGACACGGTGGTCGATTTCTGGTTCGATCCCATCTGTCCGTGGGCGTGGATCGCCTCCCGGTGGATCCTGGAGGTCGCTGAGGTCCGGCGGTTCACGGTCCGTTGGCACGTCATGTCCCTGGCCTACCTGAACGCCGACAAGGACCTGTCCGACACGTACCGCCAGGTCATGCAGGAAGCGTGGGGCCCGGTCCGGGTGTGCATGGCGGCTGCGGCATCCCACGGCGAGGGCAGCCTGCTCCCTCTCTACACGGCCCTCGGTACGCGGTTCCACCACGAGCGGCTCCCGAGGACCAGGGACACGATCGAGTCGGCACTGACGGAGGCCGGACTACCGGTGGCCCTCGCCGATGCCATGGACTCCTATGAGTACGACGAGGCACTCGCTGCCTCCCATCACGCCGGCATGGACCAGGTCGGCTACGACGTCGGCACCCCGGTGATCAGCGTGGACGGCGTGGCGTTCTTCGGACCCGTGGTAAGTCCGATCCCGAGAGGAGAGGCGGCCGGCCGCCTGTGGGACGGGGTGCTCCTCGTCGCCGGAACGGACGGCTTCTTCGAGCTGAAGCGCAGCCGGGACCGGGAACCTCTCTTCGACTGAGCTGTTCGGCTTCGACCAACCGGCACCGCCGGGCGATCCGGCCGAGGGTATGGAGGTGCCTGAAGGCGTCGGCCGGGCGGGAGGCCGGTGCCCTGGCGTGGCTGCCGGGCGGGAGGCCGGGGCGCCCCGGTGTGGCCGCGGTCCCCGTCACCCGGGGCGACCAGGTCGGTTCCCGATCGGTTGCAGGCTCCTCGTCCGCCGGTGTACAAACGGCGGGCAACCATCGGGGGAGGATGGCTGGAACCGTGCCCGTCGGTGTGGGCGGGCCGGTCGTGGCGCGTCCCCCGACCATCCACCACCGTCGAGACCCTCGTCGTTAGGGTTTCTCCCCAAGGAAGGTAGGTCGAGGAGTTGACGCTCATGATCCTTGTGGTGGCGCTCGGAGCGATGTGGCTGGCGGTACTTGGTCCGGGGTACCTCCGCCGGCGGAAGGAGCGGAGCCGTGACGGGGTCACCTCGGTGTCGGTGTTCCACCGTCAGCTCCGAGTTCTTCAGCGTTCGGGTCCGGCGCCACTGCCACCTGCCTACCGGCTCCGTGCCCTTCCAGCCGACACGGCCTCCGGACAGGATGGAGTGTGCACCGAAGGGCTCATCGAGCCGACGGAACGGCCGGTGCTCACGGTGGTGGGAGCTGATCGGCTCCCTCGCCCGCTCCTGGCGTTCTTGGGCGACCCCGATCCCGCTGGAGAGCGTGGCGGGCGGGCGAGTGGTGCCCGAGACGACGGCGACGAGCCGGGCGACGCCGACTGGGCCGGCGCGGCCGGTCCGGAAGACAGCCGGTGGCGGGGAGATCTGCCAGGGCGGAGTGGTCGGCATCGGCCGGTGGCCGCGGACGTCGATGCCTACACCAGCGCCCGGGCGTGCAAGCGCCGACGCGACGTGTTCGTCGCCCTGGTCTCCACCGTCTTCGGCACCTTGGTGCTCGGGGTGATCCCCGGCGCGCACCTGTTATGGATCGTCACCGCCCTGGCGGCCGTGGCGTTGGGCGGCTATGTGGCCCTCCTCGTGCACATGCGGATGGTGGCCGACGAGCGGGACCGGAAGCTCCGCTACCTTCCACCCCCGGCCGAACGGTACGACGGCCAGGGCTACAGCGAAGCGGCCTACGGAGGCCGCCGGGCGGGATCTGCCCGGTGACGGCCGGGGGGTGACCGGCATCGGCACCGCGTGCCGCCGTCGCGATCGCCACCCTGGTGGCATGACTCTGGGAGCGCGGTGAGGGTCGAGGGCAGTGAGACGGCTGGTGCGCTGTCGGACGTGCTCGACGAGATCGGGACGGAGATCCGCTCGGCGCTGGCCCAGGCTCACGAGGCCCGGGAGCGGGCCTTGCGCCACTGTCGGGAGACGATCCGGTCCTCGGGACTGTCGATCCGCGGTGTGCACCGGCTCGACCCGGAGGCGACGCACCGGATGGCGGCGGAGGCCGAGCGGTCCCTGCGGGAAGCCCAACGGGATCTGGAGCCGTTCCCCAGGCTGGCGGCGGCGGGGTTCCTCCACGATGCCGAGAAGGAGTATGCCGAAGCCAGACTGACGGCAGCGCTCGTCTACGGGGAGCCCATCAGTCACCCTGGAGAGCTCGGGGTGTCCCTGCCGGCCTGGCTCAACGGCCTGGCCGAGGCGGCGTCCGAGCTCCGCCGTCACCTCCTCGACCGTCTGCGAGGCGGGGAGATCGACCACGCCGTGGCTCTCCTGGCGGCGATGGACGACTGCTACGACATGCTGGTCACCATCGACGTGCCCGACGCGGTGAGCGGCGGGTTGCGCCGGACGACCGACGCCCTGCGCGCCGTCATCGAGCGCACCCGAGCCGACGTCACGACCACCGTGCTCCAGGTCCGGCTCCAGCGGGCGATCGAGGGCCGCGGGCTCGGATAAGCTCCCGTCCTCGCCGGTCCGTCCCGCTGGCCAGCGCGCCGAACGGAGGGAGGACGTGGGAGTGGACCGAGAGGCCGGAGCAGCGGCGGGGAGCCCGTCCGGGACTGATCCCCAAGGGGGGTCCGAGGCGCTGCGGCAGGAACGATTGGCCAAGCGTGACCGCCTCCGCACGCGGGGAGTCGATCCTTACCCGGCTCGCTTCGATCGGACCGCCACCGCTGCCGAACTGCACGAGCGCCACGCCGGGCTGGCCCCCGACACCCGTACCGGTGAGATCGCTGCCGTCGCCGGGCGCATCGCCGCCATCCGGGGGCACGGCCAGCTCGTCTTCGCCACGCTCCAGGATGCCTCCGGAGCGGTCCAGCTTCTCGTGCAGCGGACCGGGTTGGCCGACGCGGCCGCGGCGGTCGTCGAGAGCTGGGACCTGGGGGACTGGGTGGGAGCAGTGGGAGAGGTGGTGACGAGCCGGCGGGGCGAGCTGTCGGTCGAGCCGAGTGAGGTCATGATGCTCTCGAAGGCCGTCCGTCCGCTTCCCGACAAGTGGCACGGGCTGAACGACCCCGATACCCGCTACCGGCAACGGGAGGTCGACCTCGTGGCGAACCGTGACACGCGGCGGGTCTTCGACATCCGGTTCGCCGCCGTGGCGGCGCTCAGACGGGCGATGGAGGCCGAGGGTTTCGTGGAGGTGGAGACGCCGATCCTCCAGCCCCAGGCGGGCGGTGCCCTGGCGCGCCCGTTCTTCACCCACGCCAACGCTCTCGACATCGACTTGAGCCTCCGCATCGCCCCCGAGCTCTACCTGAAGCGGTTGGTGGTCGGCGGCTACGAGCGGGTGTTCGAGATCGGCCGCAACTTCCGGAACGAGGGCGTCGACACCCGCCACTCGCCGGAGTTCACCGCTCTCGAGGCGTACCAGGCCTTCGCCGACTTTCGAGACGGCATGGACCTGACTGAGCGCCTGCTCGTCGCTGCCGCCGACGCGGCGACCGGACGGCGGACGTTCACCTCCGGGGAGCGGGTCGTCGACCTGACGCCACCGTGGCCGAGGGTGGACCTGCTGGACGAGGTTGAGGCCCTCGTGGGCCGGCGCCTGCATCCTGGCGACCCGAGGGCCGACGTGGCGGCGGTCTGTGCCGAGCTCGGCATGGAGGTCCAACCGGAGTGGGGATCGGGAAAGCTGATCTTCGAGCTCTACGACGCCGTCCTCCTGCCGCACATCACCCGTCCGACGTTCGTGTGCGGGTTCCCGGTCGAGGTGTCGCCGCTGTCGAGGCATTCGGCGGACGACCCCGCCATCGCCGACCGGTTCGAGCTGGTGATCGACGGGCGCGAGTTCGTGAACGGCTACAGCGAGCTGAACGTCCCCGAGGAGCAAGAAGCGCGGTTCCGGGCCGAGATCGCCGCGGCTGCACGAGGGGATCTGGAGGCGCACCCCGGAGACCTGGCGTTCGTGCGGGCGCTGGAGTACGGCCTGCCCCCCACATCCGGGATCGGGATCGGGATCGACCGGCTCGTCATGCTCCTGGCCGAGGTGTCGTCCATCCGGGACGTGATCCTCTTCCCGATGCTCCGCCCCGAAGCCGGGCCACCGGCGTAGCGTCCCGAGACGGGGCCGCCGATGCTCGGCCCGGAGGCGGGGCTACCGAAGGGGGCTACCGAAGGGGGCCGTCAGAGCGTCCCGAGGCCGTGCCCTCGGAGGCGGGAGACAGGTTGGTGCGCTACCGTCGCCGTTGCCCGGTGAGCTGCCGGCCAACCGAAGGGAGCCGTGGTGGTACCGATCGGTGATCACGAGGCAGGGACGACGGAAGCTCGGACGCAGGGCTCTCCACGCGCCCTGGCGCGGGGGTTCGCGGTGGTGGACGTGGAGACGACCGGCTTCTCCCCTACGCGAGATCGGATCGTGGAAGTCGGGGTGGTGGTCCTCGGCGTGACCGGAGCCACCGAGGAGGTCTTCGCCACGCTCGTCGATCCCGGTCGGGATCCGGGACCCACCCATGTCCATGGCATCTCGGCGGCGATGGTGTCCGGCGCCCCGCCCTTCGGCGCCGTCCATCCCCATCTGGCCCACCTGTTGTCCGGGCGGGTCGTGGTCGGGCACAACGTGGACCGTTTCGACCTCGGCTTCCTCCGCGAGGAGTGCAGGAGGGCCGGTGGGGACGCGGCGGTTCCCGTCGGACTCGCCACGATCGACACGTTGGGCATTGCCCAGCGTCACCTCTCGCTCTACGGTCATGCCACGCTGGCGTCGTGCTGCGCGCACTTCGGGCTCTCCTGGACGGAGCATCACAATGCCCTGGGTGATGCCGAGGTGACGGCGTCGCTGTTCTGCGCGATGCGCGAGGCGCTCGGAGACGAGGTGCTGGGCGTCGACGACGCCCTGCGGCGGGCCCGATGGAGCTCCTGGCCGGGAGGGAGGTCCGACCGCTCGGCGGTGGGGAAGTGCCGAACCGCTCCCTGAGCCGACGTCCTCGACGGCGGACGCCGTACTGGCCGGCTGAGGGGTCAGGGTTTCCCGGCCGGGCCACCGGCCCTGCCGGCGGAACCCGCCTGCCTACGGGATCCCTCACGACGGATCCCCCCGGCTCCGGCCCTGCCGGCGGAACCCGCCTGCTTACGGAACCCGCGTTCGAGCGGACACCGGGTCACGTGTCGTCGGGCTCCTGGAGGTCGCCGGTCGCACAGGCACACCCGAGGGCATAGCCCTCCAGGAAGACCGACGCGTCTGCGCTACGCGGGTAGCGGTCCACCAGGCCCCGGAACCGTGCCGAGTGGGAGGCATCGAGGAGGTGAGCGAGCTCGTGGACGATCACGGCATCAAGCACCCATCCCGGAACGTGGCGCAACCGCTCGGAGATCCGGATCGTCCGCTCGGCCGGATCGCACGATCCCCAGCGCTTCTGTTGGCGGGACGACCACCTGATCGACGCCGGTCGGATGTCGTCCAGGTAGGCGTGCCCGAGCGCCACTGCCCGGGCGTGGAGCGCCTCGTCGCCGAGCGTCAGGTTGGGGCGGTGGCGCTCGACGCGGCGGGCGAGCTCGTCGACCGTGGTGGCCAGTGCCCGTCCCCGCAGGTGGGCGGGGACCACCACGACGATGTGGTCGCCCTCCCAGTAGGCGGCAACGGTCTTCCGACGGCGAGTGCTCGTCCGCACCTCGACGTCGGGTCGGGAATGCTCTGCGGCATGGGTGTCTTCGCCTGCGGCATGGGGTCCTGCGGCATGGGGCGCATAGGGCGGCATGCTGTCAGGGTAGCGGTGAGGTGTGTCCTCCTCCGGGGACCATCGTCCCGGAGGCAGCTCTGACGTCGCCGGGCCCGGTCCGCCGGTGCCCTGGCGTGGGCAGGATCGAGGTTCCGGCCGTCGTTCCAGCAGATGACTGGAAAAGGACGAGGCCCCGCCTGTCCAGCGACAGAACGCCCCGTGTATCGTGAGCGCTGTGCACCAGCAACCGGAAGGGACCATGGATCCCGGTGTGATCCGGGCGTGGAGGCGCTACCGGGTCATGGCCTACGTGGTGGGAGTCATGCTGTGCACGCTGGTCTTCGTGGCCATGCCTCTCCAGTACCTCGCGCACGAGCCGACGTTCGCCGTGATCGTGGCGCCGATCCACGGCTACCTCTACCTGGTCTATCTGGTGACCGGCGCGGACTTGGCGTTCCGAGCGCACTGGCGGTTGGGGCGCATCGTGGCCGTGGTGTCCGCCGGGTTCGTGCCCGGTGTGGCCTTCGTGATGGAGCACCGGGTGACCCGTCAGATGCGGGAAGCCGGGGAGCTTCCTGGACCGCGCCGCAGCCGGGCTCGCGCCAAGGGCCGGGAGCACGACGGGCCTCCGGGGCTGGTGACCCCGGATCGGCGACCCACCGCCGACATGCCCCAAGACGTGTCGCCCCGTCCGATCTCGTCGGAGTAGCACTGATCTCCCTGGAGCAGCACCGATCTCCCCGGAGCAGCACCGCCCCGCCTCCGAAGGGGCGTTCTCCGAACCGGACGCACCCGACGGCACCTCACCGGTAGCCAGCTGCGGGCGAGGCGATCTCGCCGACTGCCGGGTGTACTCTCCGCTTGTGCGCAAGTACTTCACGCGCCGGTGCGTCGGCCTGCACCTGCTCACGCTCGTGCTCGTTCCGACCTTCTTGTTGTTGGGCCGGTGGCAGTACCACGCTGCCATGGCAGGGAACACGTTGAGCTGGGTCTACACCTTCGAATGGCCGGCGTTCGCCGTGTACGCGCTCTACGTGTGGTGGAAGCTGATCCACGATCAGCCGACCGGTTGGGAGCGGATCTTGGCCGCGAAGGAGCGGGCGGCGGCGGTGTCGTCCGGCGTGCCGGTCGAGGAGGTGCCCGGCTGGGCTCTGGACAAGGAGCTGACGAAGGCTCTCACCGAGGCCAGTGTGGAGCCGACGGTCTCCCGGGTGCTCTCCGGGGCGAAGCGGGCCGCAGCGCTCGAGGAGCGTAACCGGCGGCTCGAGCACGTTCGCCAGATCGGCTTGGAGCTGAGCGAGGCAACGTGGTCACTCGGCGGCGCCGACCCGGATCGAGTGCCGGCGATCGGCGCCAGCAGTGGCACGGTGAGGCCTACTGCTACCGGGACGGCCTCCACGGACGGCCACGCCATCGATCCCGGGACTGACGCGCAGCCGTCGGAGGCCGACGGTCTGGTCGACGCCGAGGTCCTCGACGTGCGGTTGGACGTGGACGAGGAGCTTGCCGCGTACAACCGCTACCTGGCGTACCTGAACGAGCACGGCCCCGCCAAACGGTGGTGACGCGGCCCGCCGGCGGCGGGGTCAGGCGGGTTGCTCAGTTGCTGAGGTGTGGCGACGGGCGTTGGTGGCCTCGGGAAGTGCGCTCGGTCGTTAGCGGTCCGAGGAGGTCGTCCGGTTCCCGATCCACCAGGGTCCGGCGACCGCCTACCATGGCCCGGACCGGTGGGGCCGGTCGGGTCTCCGGGTCGGGCCTCCACTCGGGTCGCTGCCCACGTAG
>JAKADK010000096.1 GCA_021820665.1 Actinomycetes bacterium
CGGGCGGCCACCTCCGCCACGACGACGTTACACATCTGTTTGTGCATTGTATTGCGTATCATTATGATGGCGCCGTGCCGGACGCAAAAGAGGGCGAGAGCGGCGGATCACAGCGACAGCTCGCCCAGGACTTCCGCCTGCGCGACCTCGTCCCGCTATCGGTGTCGAGCGTCGGCCCGATGTTCTCGGTGGCGGCCACCGGCGGTGTCCTGGCAGCCCAAGCGGGATGGTGGTCACTCGTCGCCATTGCCCTGTGCGCCGTGCCCTTCGTCCTCAGCGCCTTCATCTTCCGAGCGCTGAACCACTACATGCCCCACGCCGGCGCCTCGTTCCACTGGTCGGGGCGGGTGATCGGGCGGGGTCTCGCCCGGTACCAAGCCGGGATCCTGCTCCTGGCCTACTTCATCTCCATCCCGCCAATCGCCATTCCGGCTGCCAGCTATACCTTGGCACTCGTGGCCCCCGGCTATCGGGCCCCTCGGGCCGTCGAGTTGGCCGCCGTGGTGTTCTGGATGGTGTTCGCTGCCATCCCCCTCCTGCTTGGAGCCAGGCTGACCGCCCGGGTGACCGGCGCGTTCTTCGCCCTCGAAGTCGTGTCCCTTGCCGGCTTCGCCGCGCTCGGCGCCGTTCGATGGCCCGCAATCCACGTCGCCGTCCACGTCGGGCACTTCCCTGTCGGCGGGGTGTTGACCGCCGCGGTGGTGGTCGCCACCATCCTGGACGGCTGGGAGATCAGCGCCTATGCATCGGAGGAGTCGGCACGGCCACGAGCGAACCCGGGCACGAGCGGGATCATCGGGATCGTCATCGCCCTCGGCTTCTACGCCATTCTCTACCCGATGGTGCTGGCCGAGGTGCCGCTCCACGCCCTCACCAACTCCACCGACCCGCTCACGGCATGGTCGGGCCGGATGGTCCCGGGCGCCCGCTGGCTCATCCTCGTCCCCGTGCTCGGCTCCACGGCCGGCGGGCTGTGGCTCACCACGTTCATCCTTTCCAGGATCCTCTACGCCCAGGGACGCGAGGGCCTCGTCCCCGGTGTGTTCGCCCGACTCAACCGGCACCGCGTTCCCCACATCGCCGTGGTGGTGAGCCTGGGTGCCGCCTTCGTCGTGGTGAGCCTCCAGGTCCTCGTCGCCTCGCTCGGGTCGTTCTTCGATCTGGTCCTCTCCGCCGCGGGGTTCTTCCTCCTGGCCGAGTTCTTCCTCGACTCGATCACGGCCACCGTGTTCCTCACGGTCGGTCATCGACGAGTGCCCGAGGCCGGGATCGACCCTCGCCGCCACCGGGCGCTCCGCGTCGTCTCCATCGTCGCCAGCCTCCTTCTTGCTGGACTGATGGTCACCTTCTTCGTCTACGGACCACGGACGGTGGGCAACGGGATCGACGAGGTCATCGGGACCCTGCTCGTCGCCAGCCTGGCGTTCGCCTGGTGGACGCGGCACCGGGGCGGTGCCCCGGTCGTCTTCACCGGCCACGACATCCACGAAGTGGAGCAGGTCGGCATCCCGCCGTACCCATGAGCACACGGCGCTCGGACCTACCCGAGCCAAGCGGTGGGAGAAGAAGGCGCGATGGGAACCGACGGAAGCGAAGGGGGGAGCCGGTGTGGCTCGCCCGGAGCCTGGTTGATCCCCGGGTGGAGCCCTCGGTCGCTCGCGCTCGGCGAGTCTTGTTTCTCAAAACTGATTGATCGATGGACAACATTGATTTTCAATCAATACATTACGCGAGACAACAGATAGGCCGCCACGAAGCGAGACGGAGAACGGGAGCGCCGGACGCCTGACCGAGCAGCTGACCGGACGCCTGACCGGATGCCTGACCGGACGCCTGATCCGAGGCCTGACCGGACGCCTGATCGAGCGGCGGCCACGTCCGTGTATTCTCACGTTAACGTAAAGTAGTAGTTCAGGCAGAAGCGACGTGCCCTCTCGGAGCCGGGCTCCGGACCTCGTGTCGGAGCCCGTCCGGAACGCCGGACCCACCTGCGCACGGCATCCAGCAGTCCCCGACCAACGAGAAGGCACGACGTGACTCCGCCATCATCGACGCACCAGTCCCCCGCCGCCGTCCCGACCGGACGCAGGCACAGCCCCCGCTACAAATGGATTGCCCTGTCGAACACCACGATCGGGATCCTGATGGCCACGATCAACGGGTCGATCCTCCTCATCGCCCTCCCGGACATCTTCCGGGGCATCCGGCTGAACCCACTCACCCCGTCGAACACCTCGTACTTCCTCTGGATCCTGATGGGGTTTCTCCTCGTCACGGCCGTGCTCGTCGTCAGCTTCGGCCGGATCGGCGATATGTACGGCCGGGTGAAGATGTACAACCTCGGGTTCGCCATCTTCACGATCTTCTCGATCCTGCTCTCGGTCACCTGGATGCATGGTCCAGCCGGCGCGCTCTGGATCATCGTGATGCGGGTGTTCCAGGGCGTCGGCGGTGCCTTCCTCTTCGCCAACTCCAGCGCCATCATCACCGATGCCTTTCCCGAGGACGAGCGCGGACTGGCGCTCGGCATCAACGGTGTGGCGGCGATCGGCGGGTCGTTCCTCGGCCTCATCCTCGGTGGTCTGCTCGCCCCGATCGAATGGCACCTCGTGTTCCTCGTGTCGGTGCCCTTCGGTCTCTTCGGCACGGTCTGGGCCTACCTCATGCTGGAGGACAACGGCATCAGGATCCCGGCCAAGATCGACTGGGCGGGCAACGTCACCTTCGCCCTCGGGCTCATCGCCATCCTCGTCGGCATCGTCTATGGCCTCGAGCCCTACGGTGGCCACACGATGGGATGGACGAGCCCGTTCGTGCTGGCCTGCATCTTCGGAGGCATGGCCATCCTCGGGATCTTCGTCGGGATCGAGATGCGATCGCCGGACCCCATGTTCCGGCTGAAGCTCTTCCGCATCCGGCCGTTCACCGCCGGCAACCTGGCTGGGCTCCTCGGTGCGCTCGCCCGGGGCGGCCTCCAGTTCATCCTCATCATCTGGCTCCAGGGGATCTGGCTCCCCCAGCACGGCTACTCCTTCGCCCGGACACCGCTGTGGGCCGGGATCTACATGGTGCCGCTCACCGTCGGCTTCCTCGTCTCGGGGCCCCTGGCCGGCATGTTGGCGGACCGCTATGGCGCTCGTCCCTTCGCCACCATCGGGTTGGCGATCACGGGCGCGTCGTTCCTCTTCCTCCAACTCTTGCCGATGAACTTCTCCTACCTCTGGTTCGCCGTGCTGCTCTTCGTCGTCGGGCTGTCCATGGGTCTCTTTGCCGCCCCGAACACCACCGGCGTCATGAACAGCCTGCCGCCCGAGCAACGGGGGGCTGGAGCCGGGATGCTCAACACCTTCCAGAATTCGGCATCGGTCCTGTCGATCGGCATCTTCTTCACCGTGATCACTCTCGGTCTGGCCTCGGAGCTGCCCCACAGCCTCTTCAGTGGGCTCTTGGCCCAGGGCGTGCCCGCGGCCCAGGCCCGGACGATCTCGACCCTTCCCCCGATCGGCAGCCTGTTCGCGGCGTTCCTCGGAGACAACCCGATCAAGCAGCTCCTTGGGCCGAGCCTGCTCCACAACCTCCCGCCGGCGCGGGCCGCCTACCTCACGGGACGCTCGTTCTTCCCCCACCTGATCTCTCGCCCCTTCGCCAAGGGCCTGCACTACGCCTTCGACTTCGCGGCAGCGGCGTGCTTCCTCGCGGCGATCGCATCGTGGATGCGGGGGGGCCGCTACGTCCATGGTGACGGCGGGCGCCCCGCCGCTCCGGCGGCCGACGAGATCGGCGTCGGCCTGGCGGAGGTCGGCGAGATCGTGTTGAGCGAGACCGGAGTGGGCTCCGCTGCACTCGAAGTGGACGGGGGGCCGGTCGCCGGCGTCGGGCGCGGCACACCGACCCCGAGCCGAACCGAGTAGGGCACGCCACCCGGTAAGGATCGGAGCGGAACGAGCTGAGCCGGGTCCTGGTGGTATCACTACTCGGATGACCCGGATCGACCAGCTGCTCACACGCGTCGACCGTCTCCAGCGGCACTCGGCGATCCTCGCTCCCGCCTATGGGGTGGTGAAGAAGTTCGGGGACGACCGCATGGGCCAGCTGGTGGTCGGGCTGGCATGGTACGGGTTCGTCGCCATCTACCCGCTGCTCCTCGTCGCCGTCACCGTGCTCGGGTTCGTGGGCGGGCCAGCCCTCGGACGTCATCTCGTCTCGACCCTCCATCAGTTTCCCGTCGTCGGTAGCCAGTTCAACCCCGCGCACCCCTCCCGCTCCCTCCACGGCAGCGTCGTCGGGCTGGTCGTGGGTCTCCTCGGGCTGCTCTACGGGGCACAGGGCGTGATGCAGACCGCCCAGCAGGCGATGGCCCAGGCTTGGAACATCGACCGGGTGAGCACGCCGGGTTTCGCGCCCCGCCTGGTTCGCAGCCTCGCCGGCCTGCTCGTCGTCGGCGGGACCTTCGTCCTCGACGCCGTTGCCGGCACGTTCGTCTCGGGCCAGGCGTCGGCACCGGCGGTGCGGGTCCTGGTGCTGGTGGCCATGCTGGTCGTCAATGCTGCCGGGTACCTCGGGGCGTTCCGGGTGCTCACGCCCAGCGCCATCGGCACCCGGTCCCTGGTGCCGGGCGCGCTCCTCGGGGCGACCGGCTTCACCCTGCTGATCACGGTCGGCTCGGAGCTCGTCCGCCACCAGCTGAAAGGCAGCTCGGCCACCTACGGGCAGTTCGGCATCGTGATCGGTCTCGTCGGCTTCCTGGCTCTCGTGGCAGAGATCAGCCTCTACGGCGCAGAGTGGAACGCTGTCCTGGCTCGCCGCCTCTGGCCCCGGAGCCTGACCGGCAGGGAGCCGACCGGGGCCGACGACCAGGTACACGCCGACATCACCCACCAGCAACGGTCCCGGGCAGACCAGCGGATCGGGGTCGGCTTCGGCCCCGACGGTGCGGCCGGCGCCGCCGAGGACGCGAAACGGGACGTCGCTGCGGACGGGAGGAGGACCATCCCGGAACGGAAGCAGTGAGCACGCTCTCCGGGACCATGAGCTGGCGGGGCTTCCCGGCAGGGATCGGCTCCGGTCATGATCGGCCGAGGTCGGATGTCACTGCTCGCCACCGGGTACGATGGAGCCGCCTTCGACAGTGAGGGTTGACGGCCGGGGAGGCGCGCGGCCCGTGACCACTGTTCCCATAGTCAGCCGGCGATGCGGCGGGGTCGCGGCGTGACCACTCCGCGCCAGATGTTGCTGGTGCTGAGTGAGTTCGCCCGGACGATGGTCACCGACTTCCCGATCCAAGCCATCCTCGATCGGCTCGTCGAGCGGATCGTCGATGTCCTCGCGGTCGACGCCGCCGGTGTGGTGCTCATCTCCCCCAACCAGCACCCCCGGTACGTCGCCGCATCGAACGAGGCTGCGTGGCGGTTCGAGATGCTCCAGAGCGAGCTGAACCAGGGCCCGTGCGTGGACGCCTACAGGACCGGTCAGGCCGTTGCCGTGCCAGACCTACAGGCAGCGCACCGGTTCGACCGCTTCACTCCCCAGGCCATCGACGCGGGGCTCGCTGGGGTGTACGCGTTTCCCCTTCGGCACGGCGACATACAGCTCGGAGCGTTGGATCTGTACATGAACGAGCCACGGCTCCTGGACCAAACGACGATGGAGGCGGCTCAGACGCTGGCCGACGTCGCTGCCGCGTACCTCCTCAACGCGGAGGCGCGGGACAACCTTCGCCGCACCGCTGAACAGTCGCTGGAACGCTCGTTGCACGATCCGCTGACCGGCCTGGCGAACCGGGCGCTCATCTACGAGCATGTCGCCCACCTGCTCCACCAGAGCCGGCGCGGCGGCTCGGCGGTGGCGGTGCTCTTCCTCGATCTCGATCGCTTCAAGCAGGTGAACGACCGCTTCGGCCATCGAGTGGGCGACATGCTCCTCGTCGAGACGGCACGGCGGCTGACCGACGCCGTCCGACCCGGGGACATGGTCGGTCGCCTGTCGGGCGACGAGTTCATCATCGCCTGCAACGACGTCGCCGCTCTCCAAACGGAAGCCCTTGTCGCCCGCATCCACGCCCGGCTCGCCCGCCCGTTCGCGTTGCCGGGCATCCAGATCTCCGTCACGGCCAGTATCGGCGTGGCGTGCACGTCGGACCACCGGGTTCCTCCCGACCGGCTGATCCACGACGCAGACCTCTCCATGTACCGAGCGAAACGGACGAATGAGGCAAGCCATTGGCTTGGGAAGGACGGCTGGCTTGGGAGGGACGGCGAGCTCGTCCCGAACGACGACGGCGACCAGCCGACTGCCGGCGACCGGGGACGGAGTGACAGCGAAGGGGAGCGGGAAGGGCCGCCAGACTAGGCCCGTTTCGCCAGAGGTCAGCCCCCGGGGTGCATCATGACCGATGGTCTCGCCCGGTCACCCACGTCGATCGCCCTGCGCGCACCGGTCCCCGCGGGTAGGACGGGGCTCCCCACCCGCACCTCGAGGTCAGCCGGCTCCGGCCACTGTCGATCGGAGACCGACAGCATAGGCGGTCATGGAGAGCGATCCGTAGGCGAACCCGTCAACGAAGGGGTCGGGCACCTCCCCAGCCGCGTCGGCCAGCCCCGCCAAGTACAGCAGTGGGACGAAATGCTCGGGCGTCGGTACCGCCATGGCGAAGTCAGCGTGGACGCTCAGGGCAGGCGCCGCGGCGGGTTCGGACGTCATGCACTCAGACGCGGCGGCGTCGAACCGCCTCGCCCAGTCGAAACCGCTGTGCGGCTGGGTCCAGTCGATCCGGTGCAGGTTGTGGACGACGTTCCCGCTCGCCAGGACGAGCACACCCGCTCGCCGGAGGGGCTCAAGCCGCCGGCCGAGCTCGACATGCTCGAAGAGCCCCTTCGAGGCATCGATCGAGAGCTGTACAACGGGAACGTCGGCCCGGGGGAACAGGTGGGCCAGGACCGACCAGGTTCCGTGGTCGAT
Source organism: Actinomycetes bacterium (assembly GCA_021820665.1). Lineage (GTDB taxonomy): Bacteria > Actinomycetota > Acidimicrobiia > Acidimicrobiales > RAAP-2 > JAKADK01. Next base: position 6,958 of record JAKADK010000096.1, read on the forward strand.
GCCCCAGCTCTCGGCGTCGAGGGCCACGCGCATCGGTGCTGCCACTTCAGCCACCTCGGCTGCAACGTCGGGAGCGCCGGGTGCCGGGTAGTCGAACGCGAACAGCTCGGGTGGGAACCCGGAGAAGTCGTGGATGACCCGGGGTCGGGCCATCGCCGTCACCGCGCTGGCCCCGACGTACCAGTGCGCCGAGATGGCGAGGATCGCCCGGGGAACGGGTAGTCGGGCACCAAGGGCGCGCCACGCCTCGGTGAAGCGGTTGGACTCCAGCGCGTTCATCGGACTGCCATGCCCGACGAACAGAGCGGGCATCGGTGACCCCGCGTTCATACCTGTTCGACCACCGCTAGGACCGAACCGAGAAGCGTCGGCGATCCGGCCGGGACCACCTGCCTGCCCGGACCGGGCCCGGACTGCGGTCTTCCCGGCCAGGGCTCACTGTTCGTAGTGCTCGACCGTCTCAGGATCACGCGCCGCTACCGCCGCAGGGTCCTGGCCGAACTCCCGCCGGGCCCGCCGTTGGCGAAGAAGGTCCCAACATTGGTCGAGCGTCTCTTCGAGCTGGGTGATCCGAGCACGATCCGCTGGCGTCTCCGCGTCCCGGAGACCGTGCTCTTCGGCCACCAGCGTCTGGATCTGGCGCAGGATCTCTTCGTCGGCCATCAGGTCTCCTTCCCCGACCGGTTCGGCCATCTCGACCGGAGACGCGTCATCGACGGGCAAGCCTCCGCCCGCTCTGGATCGCCGGGGGCGTGTAGTTCAGCTCAAAGTGGTGGTAGAGCTTGGACTCGTCGTCTTGGCTCAGCTGCTCGCCGTGCATGGCCAGGTCGGGAGCCGATCTGACCTGCGCCTTCGTCACGCTCACCTGGAGGCTGTCCGGTCCGACCTGGATCCCGGCCAGCGGGACGAACGTCAGATGGCGCCCGATGACACCTTCCTTGACGGTGGCGAACTGCGGTTCGTCAGTCTCCACGTCGACGTAGACGTCCTGGAGCTTCCCGATCTTCTCCCCGTGGACGTCGACGAGCGTCTTCCCGTGCCATTCGGCCACATTCCACTTGGCTTGGCCATCTGCGTCGTCTGACATCGTCACCTCCCCGTCCTCGCACCCCAGCCTACCGACGAGCCGCCGCTCACCGCCCGGCAGCGCTCGCTCATCGCCCGGCAGTCAGTGCACTCCACGCTCCCGCCCGGCAGTCAGTGCACGCTCCCGCCCGGCGCCGCACCCGACCCGGAGCCACCGTCGACGATACGAGCCCACCCGGGACCGCATCCGTCGACCCGCCAGGTCGCCGAGGGCTCACTTCGAGACCGAACCGGCACCTTCCCGGGCGCCGTCACGTTCGGCGGCGGAGACCCCGTTCGGAGCGGCCGCAGGTGTGGCGGTGGACCCGACCGACGAAGCCGGCGAGCCGGCCGGTGTGGCGGGTGGAGCGGAGGGCACCGCCGGTGCGGCCCGGAGCATCTGGTTGAGCGCCGCCGCCGCTCCCGCCACCACGGCGACAACCGACAGCCGGGTCAGCGTCTTCGACAAGTGGGGCCCCAGCCGCAGACGGCCGGGTCCCGTGGTGACGAGCGCGGTGGCCAACGCAAAGTTGGTCAACGGCAGCTCGTACCCGCCGTTCTGGGCGAACGGGCCGTTCCGGCGGTGGGTGGTGGCGGCAACAGCCATCGTGCCGGCCAGGGCGAGCGGGCCGAGGGGGTAGGCGATGCCGGTCGCGGTCAGGACGCCCCCTCCCAGCTCGCTGGCACCAGCCAGTGCTGCCATCGCCTTTCCCGGTCGCAAGCCCATCGATTCGAAGCCCTTCGCCGTCGCGTCAAGGCCGCGCCCGCCGAACGAGCCGAACAGCTTCTGGGCGCCGTGGGCGGCCAGGTAGCCACCAAGGACGGTCCTGGCGGCAAGTAGGGGGATGCTGCGCATGGTGGGACCTCCGCGTGCTCGGGAAACCGACGTCCGGTCCGTGGTCGGACCGGCTCCGACCCCCACCCTATAAAGGTGGCGTTCCTGAGGAGACGCGCCCGACCCGGTGGTCACCGAACACCCCGTTGGCGACGCGACACCCCGTTGGCGACGCGCCGGAGCTTCTCGGCGCCGTGGTTCTGGACCGCGACGGGTCCGTCGGGACGGGGTGACGTGGGAACGGTGGGGTGACGCGCGGGGAGTGGGACGCGCGGGGAGTGGATCGCCAGCTCGGCCCGGGCCGTACCTCGACCCTCCCTGGACCGTCCGCGCCTCATCCCATCCGCCGAGATGGGCTGCACCGAGATCGACGACGTCGTTGCCACCCACGACGAGCGACCGGAGCGCCGAGCGCGG
>JAKADK010000023.1 GCA_021820665.1 Actinomycetes bacterium
CCTGTGCGGGCACACCAACATCGCCGTGCTCGATGCCCTGAGCCGCAGCCCAGTCACGTTCGTGATCAACCGGCACGAGCAGGCCGCCGCGCACGCCGCCGACGGCTACGCGCGGGCGTCGGGTAAGCCCGGCGTGCTGCTCACTCACGTGGGCCCGGGGATGATCAACGCCGCAACCGGCGTCTTCACCGCCGCGCTCGACTCGGTCCCGCTGGTGGTCATCGCTGGCGACGTGCCCAGCTACTTCCACGGCCGCCATCCTCACCAGGAGACCAACCTCCACGACGACGCCTCCCAGGCCGACATCTACCGGCCGTTCGTCAAGCGGGCCTGGGACGTCGAGCGCGTGGAGGACCTGCCGCGCCTCATCGAGCGGGCGTTCTGGACGGCGACGAGCGGTCGGCCGGGTGCGGTGCTCGTGAACGTGCCGATGGACCTCTTCTCGCGTCCCGTCCCCGACCACGTGGAGGTCGCGCCGCCACTGCCGGCCGCGTCGTTCACCCCGAGCATCTCGACAGAGGCTGCTGACGCGATCGCCGACCTCTTGGTCGGCGCCGAGCGGCCGCTCCTCTACGTGGGTGGCGGCGTGCGCACGGCGGCTACCCGCGAGGCCCTCGTGGCCCTGGCCGAGCACCTGGACGTCCCGATCGCCCACTCGCTGATGGGCAAGGGGTTGGTGGACGACGCCCACCCCCTGGTGATGGGGATGACGGGCTTCTGGGGGCTCGAGCTCGTGAACGAGTACGCGCGCAACGCCGACGTGGTGCTGGCCCTCGCCACACGGTTCGCGGAGACGGATTCGAGCTCGTGGATGGACGAGTACACGTGGCGCATACCGCCCACGAAGCTGGTCCAGATCGACGTCGACCCCGCCGAGCTGGGTCGCAACTACCCGGTCCACCTCGGCGTCGTCGCCGACGTCGGGCAGGCGCTCGCTCCGATCACCGACGCCGTCAGGGCAGCCAAGCCCGAGGGGGTCGACCGTCCCGGGCTGCGGGCCTCGATCGCGGCGGCCCGGACCGCGCTCTTCGACGGGACGCGTGCCCGCGGCCGGAGCGATCAGTTCCCCTTGCGCCCCGAGCGCATCCTCGTCGATCTGCGCGACACCCTGCCCACCGACGCGGTCCTTGTGACCGACGTCGGTTGGAACAAGAACGGTGTCGCCCAGTGCTACGAGCTCCCGCCCGACGGCCGCTTCATCACCCCGGGCGGCGCCTCGACCATGGGGTTCGGGCCGGCGGCAGCCCTCGGCGTTCAGATCGCCTGGCCCGACCGGACCGTCATCGCGCTGATCGGGGACGGCGGTATGAGCGCCCAGCTGCCGGCCGTGCCGACGGCCGTGGAGCAGGGCGCCCCGGTCATCTGGGTCGTCATGAACAACCGAGCCCACGGGACCATCGCCGACCTCATGCACTCGAACTACGGCAACAGCTACGGCACCGTGTTCGAGACGAGCGACGGTGGGAGCTACTCGCCGAACTTCGCCGCCTACGCCCGAGCCTGCGGTGCGGACGGCTACTCGGTCTCGTCGGCAGCCGACCTCGCCCCGGCCCTCGCCAAGGCTGTCGCGGCCCGGCGACCGGCGCTGATCGACGTGCCGATGGTCAACGAGCCCGTGCCCACGCCCGGTCACTGGAACATCAACGACATCTACCAGGGGTCCTTCTCCCGTTTCTGATCCACCAAGAGAAAGACAGGTTGCCACTATGCCACGAGTAATCGATCCGTTTACCGAGGGTAAGCTCCGCTGGCTCGGCCTCGACGAGGAAGGGTTTCGCAGGAAGGTGTTCAGCATCGCTGGGCGCGATGTGGGGAATTCCGAGTTCCTCTCGGCCGGGTTGACGATCTTCGACCCGGGTGAGTCGTCCTCCCTGCACAACCACCCCGAGTCGGAAGAGGTCGACTTCATCGTCAAGGGAAGCGGGGAGATGCTCGACGAGCACGGCAAATCGACACCATTCGCCGAGCACACGTTCATGCTCATCGAAAAAGGGCAGTACCATCGACACGTCAATACAGGGCGTGAGCCGCTGTGGCTCATCTGGATCTATGGCCCGCTGGGCGAGCTTCCTACGACGTGAACATCTCTGACCAAATCAGAGCGAGAAAACACAGAGAGATAGGAGAACAGAAGATGATTAGATTGAGGCATGGGGGGAAGGGTCGCACGGTGGCCTTTTTTGCCTCCGCCGTTGTGCTGGCGACCGTGCTAGCCGCCTGTGGGAGCTCGACGAGCAGCTCGAGCGCCACCACAAAGTCGGCCTCGAAGTCGTCAGGCAAGAACCTTTCGATCGCCTACGTGCCGGGTGCAACGGGCGTCGCGTTCTACACGTCGCTCGCCGATGGCATGCACGCCGAGGCCACGAAGTTGGGAATGAGCTTCTCCTATCAGGGGTCACCGGATTTCAGCCCTTCCGCTCAGACGCCGGTCGTCAACGGGGTCTGCACCCGCCATCCCAGCGCACTCGTCATCTCGCCGACTGATCCGGTGGCGCTGGCGCCGGCGGTGGACAACTGCCTCAACGCGGGTATCCCGGTCCTCACCACGGATACGACGTTGCAGAACGCTTCGCGGATCGTGAGCCAGATCACCACGAACAACCTACAGGGAGGTAAGCTTGCTGCCGACTTCATTGGGCAGAAGCTCAACGGGAGCGGCGAGGTTGCCATATTGAGCATCTCGGCGACCGCGACGACGCAGGTGCTGCGGGAGCAGGGCTTCGAGAACGAGCTGAAGGCCAAGTACCCAAACATCAAGGTCGTCGCCGTCCAGGTGACCGCGCAGTCGGTCTCCGCCAGCACGTCCGCCATCAACTCGATCATGCTCGCCCACCCGGGGATCAAGGCCGTCTACTCGGTGTCGGGGACCGGCGCCGAGGGAACCGCGGCGGCGTTCGCTGCCAACGGCGACAAGGGCAAGGTGCTGAACGTCGGCTTCGACGCAGGACCCACTACGGTGAAGCTGCTGAAGTCGGGCGGCATCGACGCCACGGTGGCCCAGAACCCGACGGAGGAGGGCACGCTCGCCGCTGAGTACGCCTACGACTACCTGACCGGCAAGAAGTCGGCGATCAAGGCCAAGGTGCAGCTGAACGACCTCTTGATCACCAGCGCCGACGCCAACAATCCGTCGTACACTAAGTACTTCTACAAGGTGTGATGACCTCGCCGTTGGCGAGGTAACAGCGACCGGTCTCGGGAGCGGGAGTGTGGTGTCGGAACGCCCACCAGGTGGACGCACTCTCTCCCGCTCATCGAGGTCCGGACCGGAGAGGCATGGCGGTGAACATGGAAGTGTAGTTGCGCGACTGGTTACGGGCGGAATCACTTGCAGATCGCTGCGGACTTAGAGCAGGGGAGGACGCGGTGCCAGACGGGGGCCCCGCCGAACGACGGACAGCACGAGAGCGCCTTGCGCGTCCGAGATCGCGCCGGCACGGGAGCCCGGAGGGAGCTGAGTATGATCACCCACGAAGCACCGCTTTTGTGTGACGAACAGGAGAACGTCATGGCCCCGCGTCTGGCAGTCGTCGACCTCTCGAAGTACTACGGAGGGGTCCACGCCCTGCGGAACGTGTCCCTGGAGGTCCACGACGGAGAGGTGCTCGGTCTGGTGGGCGATAACGGCGCGGGAAAGTCCACCCTCTTGAAGATCCTCGCCGGGGCTCAGCTACCCTCGGGCGGCACGATCCTGCTCGACGGCGAGAAGGTGACGTTCCCGACCCCGCACGCCGCCAAGGAAGCCGGCATCGCCCCCGTCTACCAGGATCTCGCCTTGGCCGGCCAGCGCGACGTCGTGTCCAACTTCTTCATGGGGCGCGAGATCATCTCGAAGAACCCGCTGGCCAGGGCGCTCGGCTGGTTGGACAAGAGGGAGATGCGCGAGCACACCATACGTGAGCTCGCCCGACTGGGGACCCGGATCCCCGATGTCTCGCTGGCAGCGAACGATCTGTCCGGCGGCCAGCGGCAGGCCCTGGCGATCGCCCGTGCGGCGGCATGGACGTCGAAGGTGCTGTTGCTCGACGAGCCGACGAGCGCGCTGGGCGTCGAGCAGCAGGCGCAGGTGCTCGAGCTGATCAAGCGGGTGAAGGAAGAGGGCATCGCCGTCATCTTCATCAGCCATCAGATGCAGGACGTCATGGCCGTGTGCGACCGTGCCGTCGTGCTCCGGTTGGGCAAGGTGGTGAAGACGCTCGACCCGACGGAGCTCACGAGCGAGAACCTCGTGGGCTACATCACGGGAGCCAAGCTCTCGGACGACGAAGGACTGGCGGGCCAGGCGCAGGGAGGCCGATGATGTCGCTCGTGTCGGAGGAACTGCGGCCCGACGAGGCCGTGTTCACGGGGACCAGCCGCTCCAACTGGCTGAGGGACAGGGGCCGTGTCTTCCGTGACCTATGGATGGGCGGTGTCCTCCTCGCCCTCATCATCGGCTTCGGTATCTACACCCCGGCGTTCTTGTCGCGAGCCAGTTGGCTGAACACATCGAACACCGCGCTCGAGGTACTCCTCGTCTCGGTCGGGGAGACCTTCGTCATCTGCACGGCGGGTATCGACCTGTCCGTGGGGGCGAACCTGGGCTTCTCGGCGATGGTCGGCGCTTGGGTGATGTCCCACTGGTTCACGGTGGGGCCGGGCAATGACGTGGGCATCGTCGTCGTCGGCATCGTGGCGACTCTCGTGGCGGCCGCCTTCATCGGAGCGCTGAACGGGGTCCTCGTCGCATGGGGTCGGATCCCCGCCTTCGTGGTGACGCTCGGGACGCTCGGGATCGCGACGGGGTTCGGCCTCCTGCTCAACAACGGCCAGGAGATCTCGAACATCCCGTCCTCGATCGCCAGGGTGGGCAACCTGAACGTTCTCGGCGGCTGGATCCCCGTGCCGGTGGCCATCGGGGCCGCCATCACGATCGTCGCCGGCATCGTGCTGGCGAAGACCCGGTTCGGCTCCTACACGCTGAGCATCGGCGACTCGACCGAGGCCGTCGTCCGCTCCGGTATCAACGAGAAGAAGCACCTCTTCAAGGTGTACCTCCTCGCCGGGGTGCTGGCCGGGGTGGCCGGGCTGGTCGTCATGGGGCGGCTCGGGGCGGCGTCGCCCACCTCGGGAAGCAACGACAACCTGAACGCCATCGCCGCCGCGGTGATCGGGGGAACGAGCCTCTTCGGCGGTCGGGGCACGATCCTCGGGACCGTCTTCGGCACGGGTATCATCGCCGTGCTCCTGACCGGGCTGATCGTCGTGAACGTCCCATCGTTCTGGCAGGAGGTTGCCGTCGGCGTCGTGCTCATCGCCGCCGTCTACATTGACGGCCTGCGCACTAACCAGGGGAGGAAACGCTCGCTGTTCTCCCGGTGACCGAGGGGTTCTCGAGCCCGCCGGCCCGGCGCCAGCTCGCCGAGGGGACGCCGGCCCTGCGACGATCGCGACCGTCCGGACGTTCCGGTGGCAGGCTATATGGGCGGCGTGGTCGTACGGCTCGCCGCACCGAAGGCGTACAAGTGTGCGAGCGGCGGCGCGACGTCGGCCGGGGCGCCGTGATCACGAAAGGAGCGTGGGTCGATGAAAGATGAAAAAGAGCGTGGGTCGATGAGATATGTGACGACGGGCGCCAGGCGGCGCCGGGTGGAGCTGGCATCGTGACGACGGTGTTGCTGCTCAACGGGCCAAACCTAAATCTGCTCGGTCTCCGAAACCCCGAGGTGTACGGCTCCACGACGCTCGCCGACGTGGAGCAGGCGGTGACGACCCTCGGCGCATCGCTCGGGGTCGAGGTCCGCACGGCCCAGTCGAACAGCGAGGGCGGGATGGTCGACCACGTCCACGAGGCGCGCCACCTCGACGGGATCGTCATCAACCCCGGTGCGTACGCCCACACCAGCTACGCCATCCGCGACGCCATCGAGGCGGTGCCCGTGCCCTGTGTGGAGGTCCACATCTCGAACATCCACGCTCGGGAGGAGTTCCGGCACACCTCGGTGCTCTCGCCGGTGGTGGATGGGTTCATCTGTGGGTGCGGCGTCTTCGGGTACGAACTGGCCTTGCGGGCCCTCGTGTACCGGATCGCCGAGCGGTCCCCGGGCTGAGCACCACGAGCGTGCAGACGGAGCGCCGGCGGCGGTGCACCGGCGAGGCGAGTGAACCGCGAGGCCAAAATCAGAATACCGTTCCACAATGGAATAGCAGTCCAAAACGTGTTATTATGTCGGCATGTCGGTTGGCGTGCTGGACAAGGCGATGGCGGTGCTGCAGCTGCTCGTGGGCGCCCCCGAGGGCCTCGCGCTCGGGGCGATCGCCGAAGGGGCCGACCTGCCCAAGAGCGGGGCGCACCGGCTGTGCAACGACCTCGTCCGCCTCGGGCTCGTCCGCCAAGAGGGGGAGGGCGGCCGGTACGTCCTCTCGATGACCATGCTGTCGATGGCGTTCCAGCACCTCGCCCGGGTCGGCGTGGTGGACGCCGCCCAGCCCGTCCTCGACGAGCTCGCCGGCAGGACGGGTGAGCTCGTCCGCCTCGGCATCGTCGACGGCGACCGGCAGGTCTGGGTGGCGAAGGCCCAGGGGGCGCGCAGCGGGCTGATCTACGACCCCCAGATGGGCGACGTGGCCCAGCTGTCGTGCATGGCCTCGGGGCACGCCTGGCTCGCCTTCCTGGAGCCGGACGAGGCGCTCCGCCTGGTCGCTGCCGAGGGGCTGGCCCGTCCCGGCGAGCACGGGCCCAACGCCCCCCGCAGCTTCGACGCGCTGGTAACGCAGCTGCGGGCCACGAACGAGCGCGGCTACGCCGTCGTGGTCGACAGCTCGGCACCGGGGATGTCGGCCGTCGCCGCGCCGGTGCTCCACCCGGTCCGGCGGACCGTGGTGGGGACGGTGAGCGTGGGCGGGCCGAGCGTGCGCCTGACGGAGGACCGGCTCCACGCCATCGCCCCCGACGTCAAGGAGGCGGCCCGGCTGCTCTCCGACCTCTACGCGGGGTCGACGTACCTCCGGTCGATCGGCGTCCCGGCATGACGACGGCGGGGCCGGCGGAGCGGCAGAGGAGAGGAGCACCATGGATTTCACGGTGAGCGAGGAGATGACTGCCCTGCTCGAGACGGTGCGTCGGTTCATCGCCGCCGAGCTCGCCCCCCTCGAGCACGAGGTCGAGGAGCGCGGCGTGCTGGCGCCCGAGGTTGCGCGCACCATCTTCGAGAAGTCGCGCGCCCTCGGCCTTTACGCCATGAACGTGCCCGGGCGTTTCGGTGGCGGAGGGCTGAGCGCCGTCGAGACCGTGATGGTCGAGGAGCAGTTCGGCCACACCACGGACATCCTCGTCCGGCGGGCGTTCGGCAACGTATACGAGGTGCTCTTCGCCGCCGACGCGGCTCAGACGGAGCGGTGGCTCCTCCCGTGCGTGCGGGGCGAGCGTACCGCGTCGATCGCCATTACCGAGCCGGACGCCGGCTCGGACGCTGCCGGGATCACCACCCGAGCCGAGCGAGTGGCGCCGGGCTGGCGGATCAACGGGGCGAAGCACTTCATCAGCGATGCCGCCTTCTCCGACTTCTTCGTGGTCTCGGCGGTGACCGACCCGCCGAAGAGGAGCCGCGGCATCAGCCTGTTCCTCGTCGACAAGGCGGCTCCCGGCGTCACCATCGGGCGCGACCAGCCGATGATGGGACTGCGCGGCACGAGCCACCACGAGCTCTTCTTCGACGGCGTCGAGGTCGGTGACGAGCACCTGCTCGGGGAGGAAGGCACCGGCTACGCCCAGGTGCTCGCCACGCTCGGCCGGGTGCGCCTGGCCCAGGTCGGCGCCCGGAGCGTGGGCAAGGCGAGCCACGTCCTCGACCTGATGACCCGGCACGCGGCGGCGCGCCGGCAGTTCGGCCAGGCGATCGGCGAGTTCCAGATGGTCCAGCAGCTCCTCGCCGACAGCGTCATCGACGTGAACGCGGCGCGCCTCCTGGTCCTGCGGGCAGCCTGGGAGCTCGACGCCGGGCGCGACGCCCGCGACTGGATCGCGATGGTGAAGGTGCACGCCTCCGAGGCGCTCGGCCGGGTGGTGGACCGGGCCGTCCAGGTGTTCGGCGGGATGGGCTACTGCAAGGACCTGAGCATCGAGCGCTACTACCGCGACGCCCGGGTGGCGCGCATCTACGACGGGGCCTCGGAGATCCACCGGATGGTGGTGGCGCGCGACGCGCTGCGGTCCGGAGCCGCCCTCTTCGACTCGATGGGGTCCGGAGGCTGGGCGCCCGAGCCCCACGCCGCCACTGCGCGCGGCGGTGGACGGTGACGTCGGGGCTCTCCGTCTCCTCCGGCGATGGCGGCGGGGGATCCTCTCGGCGGCACGCCGGGCGCGCGCGTCCCCGGGGCACCCGGGGGGGCGGTGACCTCGCCGTCCCTGTCGTCTCGGCCGACGCTGCCGCCGCATGGGTGTCCGACGGGGACACCGTCGGGATCCTCGGCGCCGGCGGCGGGCTGAACGAGGCCACGTCCTTGATCGACGCCCTCGCCAGGCGCCACCGTCAGACCGGTTCGCCGAGCGGTCTCACCTTCGTCCACTCCACGGGGCTCGGGGACCGTGGCCACCGGGGCATGTCGCCGCTCGCCCTCCCGGGCCTGTGCTCGCGCGTCATCGGTGGCCACTGGGGCCAGTCGCCCCGACTCGCCGAGCTGGCCGAGCGCGACGAGATCGAGGCCTACAACTTCCCCCAGGGCGTGCTGTCCCAGCTGTTCCGGGCGACGGCGGCCGGCCAGCCCGGCATCCTCACCCACGTCGGGCTGGGGACGTTCGTGGACCCGAGGTCGACGGGCGGCAGGCTGAACAAGGCGACTCGCGAGGAGCTGGTGCGACTCGTCGAGATCGACGGCGAGCCGTGGCTCTTCTATCCCACCCTGCCGATCGACATCGCCTTCATCCGTGCCACGACCGCCGACACCCTCGGCTACCTGAGCTTCGAGGACGAGATCACCACGCTCGACGTCCTCGCTCTGGCCCAGGCGACGCACAACAGCGGCGGACGGGTGCTCGCCCAGGTGCAGCGGGTGGTGCGTGCCCGCACGCTCCACCCCAAGTCGGTGCGGGTGCCCGGGTTCCTGGTGGACGGCTTGGTGGTCTGCCCCGACCAGCCGCAGCTCTACACGGGATCGGTCGACCGCTTCTTCTCGGGCGACTACACGATGGAGACCGCTCGTCCCGAGCCGCTCCCGCTGGACGTCCGCAAGGTGGTCGCCCGGCGGGCCCTGCTCGAGGTCACCCCGGGGGACGTCGGGAACGTCGGCGTGGGGATCTCGGACGGCGTGGGCGTCGTCGCTCGGGAGGAAGGGGTCGACGAGGCCTTCACCCTGACCGTCGAGCTTGGGCCCATCGGTGGCATCTCGGCGCAAGGCATCTACCTGGGCGCCACGATCAACGCCCAAGCGGTCGTCGACATGGGCGCCCAGTTCGACTTCTACGACGGCGGCGGGCTCGACGTCGCGTTCCTGTCCTTCGCCGAGGTCGACCGGTACGGCAACGTCAACGTGCACCGGTTCGGCGGGAAGATCATGGGCACGGGCGGGTTCATCGACATCGCCCAGAACAGCCAGAGAGTGGTCTTCAGCGGTACGTTCACCGCCGGCGGCATCGACGTCCGGGTCGAGGACGGTGCGCTCAGGATCGTGCGTGAGGGGCGGGTGGAGAAGTTCGTGACGGGCCTCGACCAGGTCACCTTCTCGGCTGCCGACGCACTGGCCGCCGGTCACGCGGTGCATTACGTCACCGAGCGCGCCGTCTTCCGGCTCACCGACGGGGGCCTGTTGCTCACCGAGGTGGCCCCGGGCATCGACGTCGAACGCGACGTCTTCGGCCACATGGGCTTCGTTCCGCTCGTCGCCGACGACCTCGCCGAGATGGACCCCCGGTTGTTCCAGCCCGGGCCCATGGGCGTCCGGGGGGAGTGGTTCCCCGGCCAGGCCGGCAGACGGCGCGATAGATGAGAGGGAGGAGACCGGCATGACAGTCGTCCCGCTGAAGGTCGGTGACCACAGCGAGTTCACGAAGACCATCTCGGAGTCCGATGTGTACGGCTTCGCCGGGATCACCGGCGACTTCAGTCGGATGCACACCAACGAGGCCTTCATGCAGACGACGCCCTACGGCACGAGGATCGTCCACGGCGTCCTCAGCTTCGCGCTCGGCTCGACGGCGTCCACGCTGGTGCAGACCGAGGCCGGCGCCACGCTTCCCAGCGTGTCGTACGGCTACGACCACGTGCGCTTCGTCCACCCCGTCTACATCGGAGACACGCTCCGGGCCGAGTACACGGTCACCTCGGTCGACGACGAGGCGCTCCGCACCGAGGCCGACGTCCGGGTCGTCAACCAGCACGGCGCGGTGTGCGTCGTGGCGACCCACGTCCTCAAGTTCTTCGAGCCCGGCGCCGCGACCGAAGCGGGCCCCTTCCACGGCGCCCACGGTGCCCACGACGAGCGACGGGTGGACCGGCGCCGGTGAGGATCGCCGTGCTCGGTGCCGGCTCGCTGGGGAGCGTGATCGGCGGCTGCCTGGCCCGTGGTGGCGAGGAGGTGTGGTTGGTGAGCCGGCGGCCCGAGTTCGTCACGGCGGTCTCCGCCGAGGGCCTGCGCCTCGTGGAGGACGACGGGACGACTGTCGTGTGGCCCAACGCCACCCTCGACGTCGAGGAAGTCGGGGCTGTCGACCTGGTCATCGTGCTCGTGAAGGCGTTCGACACCGTGACTGCCCTGTCGGCGGCCAGGTCGCTGCTCGGCCCCACGACGACGGCGCTCTCGCTGCAGAACGGGCTTGGCGGTGAGGACGTGATCGCCGAGGCCGTCGGGCGCCCGCGCGTCCTCGCCGGGCGGACGTACGTGTCCGGGGACGCGCTGGGACCTGGGGTGGTCCGCGCCGGCATCCACGGGCGTGCGACGGCGATTGGCGAGCCCTTTGGCGTGGTGTCGGACCGCGCCGGGAGGGTCGCCGATGCCTTCCGCCGGGGCGGCCTCGACGCCGAGGTCAGCTCGGACATCCGATCGGTCATCTGGCGGAAGCTGCTCGTGAACGTGGCCACCGGCGCCCTGGCCGGTGCCACCGGTCTCCCCTACGGTCTCCTCTACCAGCTGGAGCGGGTGCACGAGGTCGGGGTCGCCGCCGTCCGCGAGGCCATCGCCGTGGCCGCCGGGTGCGGGGCCGACCTCGGCGACGTGGACCCCGAGGCGGTGTGGCAGGAGGCGCGCCGGGGGCTGCCCGACGACTTCCGCACCTCGATCCTCCAGTCGCTGGAGCGGGGCGCTCCGACCGAGGTCGGCGTGATCAACGGCGCCGTGGTGCGGCACGGCCGGGTCGTCGGCGTGCCCACCCCCGTCAACGCGACGCTCGAGGCGTGCGTCGAGGGGCTCGAGGTCAGCCGCCGGCGCACCGCGCGCGCCGGGCGGTCGGAAGACCGGTGAAGGGCACGCGGCCGGGCCGGGTCGACCACGTGGCGCTCGCCGTCCCTCGGCTGGCGTGGCACGTCGCCCTCTTCGAGGAGGTGTTCGGCATGGCGGTGACAGCCGAGGACCTCGGTGAGCCCCACCAGGTGTGGCTCGACGGCGGGCTCCAGCTCATCGAGGGCCACGGTGCTCCGGCGGCGGGAGGCGTCCTCGCCCACGTCGCCATCGAGGTCGAGGACCGGGCCTGCGTCACCGCCGCGCTGGCCCGGAGCGGCTGCGTCGAGCTCGAGCGCGGGCCGTCGCGGTGGTCGCTCGGGGAGGGGCTGGTCGTCGAATTGGTGGACGCACCTCGGTGACGCGCCAGCGCGCTCCGGCTGTGGGCCCGACGGGCCCGGTTGGCCCGGTTGGCCCGACGGACGGCCGAGCGCGAATCCGGCGCCGGTCGGCGCCGACGTGGCACGCCGTCGTGGCCGCCGTGCTCGTGACGCTGGGCTCGTCCCTGCCCGTCTACGTCCTCGGCGCGCTGTCCGTCGAGATCGACCGCTCGCTGGCCTTCGGCGCCAGCGCGCTCGGGATCGCCGCAGGCGCCTACTACTTCGGCGCGGCGGCGAGCTCGATCCCCCTGAGCCGTCTGACGGAACGGGTCGGGGGCGGCCGGGTGATGCGGGTGGCGTCGGCCGCTGAGGGCGTGCTGCTCGTCCTGATCGCCACGGTTGCCAGGTCGTGGCCGGTGCTGACCGTCCTGCTCGGCCTGACCGGGATCGCGAGCGGGGCGATCATGCCGGCCACCTACCTGTTCCTCGCCCGCCGCGTCCCCGCCGCCAGCCAGGGCCGTGCGTTCGGGATCAACCAGGCCGCCGTCCCCCTGGCGCCGCTCCTCGGCGGGCTCGCCGTCCCTTTCGTGGCCCTCACGGTCGGGTGGCGGTGGGCGTTCGCCATGGCGGGCGTGCTGGCGCTGGTGGCGAGTGTGGTCGTCCCGGCGTCGCTGACCACCATGACCGAGCGCCGCCAGGCACGCGAGGGGCGAGACGTCGCACCTGTGCGGACGCTCCCGCTCGTCGCGCTCGCCATCGGCATGGCGCTCGGCATGTTCGCGGTGAGCGGGTTCGTCGCCTTTCTGGCCATCGGTGCCGTCCGCGACGGCTTCAGCCGTGCGGGCGCCGGGTACCTGGTGGCCGCGGTGGGAGCGGTCGCCGTGGCGACGAGGATCGCCATGGGCGTCCACGCGGACCGGAGCGACGAGGCTCACTTCCCCGTGGTCGCCGCCATGCTGACTGCTGGCGCGATCGGCTATCTGCTCGTCGCCGTCGCGTCGCTCGGCCACGTGAGGTGGCTCTTCGCCGCCGCCGCCATCGTCGCGGCCGGCGTCGGGTGGGGGTGGAACGCCCGCTTCAACCTGGCCGTCGTCCGTGCCCACCTGCACGCGCCGGCCACGGCCACCGGCTTCACCGACGTGGGGGGGCGCCTCGGTGGCGTGCTCGGCCCAGTGGTCGCCGGGCAGATCCTCGACCACGCCCCCTACGCCGTGGCGTGGCTGGTCATGATGGTCGCGGCGTTCGGCGCCGCGACGGCGGTGCTGGTCGGGCGCCAGCAGCTCGCCCGCTCTGCGGAGGCCGGCTCGCGCAGAGCAGGGCGCCGGCCGTCGGGCTGACCGCGCTCAGCGCCGCCGGTGCGTCCCCAAGCGGTAGTGCTTGTACTTCCGGCCGCTACCGCACGGGAAGGGATCGTTGCGGCCGGGCTTGCCGTCGGGAGCGGTCCCGAATCGGTCCTTCGGGCACCCGCCGCGACGGAGGGCGAGCAAGGGACGCGACCGACAGGTCGCCGTCAGCCCGCACGTTGCCGAGACGGTGCGCGGGGTCGACGAAGTGGTCGCACGCGTAGAGGGACGGCCCGTCGCGCTCGAGGGCGAGCGCCCGTCCGCACGTCTCGGACACGGTGCACAGGGTCGGCTACCGCCCGGTCAGGGGGAGGAGCGGCCTGAGAAAGGTCTGCACCCCGATCGAGCCGACGTCGTGGCGGACCCATTCGTCGAAGACCGTGACGAGGAACGCCCCCGAGGGCGGCGACGGCCACGCTGTGTGCCGACAGGCCGCCAGTGGGCGAGGCGCCGATCATGACTTCTCGTGATCCTCTGCATCTTCCGCCGTGGGATCGCTTGTTTTAGGGCTGATCGTTCGCCGTCGAGCCGCTGCCGCCCCGGGTGCTCGACAGCCGCGGCCCTGAGCGCCTGAGCGCCTGAGCGCCTGGTCGCCGCCATCCCGAGTGCCGTCTGCTTGACCGACTATCCCGCTCACCGTATGGTTGAGGTCCACTCGCTGGTTGGAACGGTTTCAACCTGTCATCGAGGCTAAGGGATTCCATGACCGTTCCGGTTCAGAACAATTACTTCGCAGTGATCAAGGTCGTCGGCGTGGGCGGCGGTGGGGTGAACGCCGTGAACCGGATGATCGACGCCGGCCTCCGGGGGGTCGAGTTCATCGCCACGAACACAGACGCCCAGGCGCTCCTCATGAGCGACGCCGACCTGAAGCTGGACATCGGACGGCAGCTGACCCGGGGGCTGGGCGCGGGAAGCGATCCCGAGGTGGGCCGTCTGGCCGCCGAGGAGCACCGGTCGGAGATCGAAGAGGCGCTGAAAGGTGCCGACATGGTCTTCATCACGGCCGGGAAGGGCGGGGGCACCGGCACCGGTGCGGCGCCGGTCGTCGCCGAGATCGCCAAGAGCGTGGGGGCGCTCACCATCGGTGTGGTCACGAGGCCGTTCACCTTCGAGGGGCGCCGCCGGTCGGTCCAGGCTGAGGCCGGCATCCAGAACCTGAAGGAGAAGGTCGACACCCTCATCATCATCCCGAACGACCGGCTACTCACCGTGTCGAGCGAGAAGACCTCGATGGTCAACGCCTTCAAGATGGCCGACGAGGTGCTCATGCAGGGCGTCCAGGGCATCACGGACCTGATCACGGTGCCCGGGCTCATCAACACCGACTTTGCCGACGTGAAGATGATCATGAGCAACGCCGGCACGGCGATCATGGGCATCGGCTCGTCGACCGGCGAAGGCCGGGCGGTGAACGCGGCTCGGGCCGCCATCACGAGCCCGCTCCTGGAGGCCTCGATCGAGGGTGCGAGGGGCATCCTGCTCAACATCGCCGGTGGGCCGGATCTCGGGCTGTTCGAGGTGAACGAGGCGGCGGAGATCATCCACGGCGTGGCCCACCCGGATGCCAACATCATCTTCGGGAGCGTGATCGACGAGGCCATGGACGACGAGGTCCGGGTGACCGTGATCGCCGCCGGCTTCGAGCGGTGGGAGGCCCAGGGGAGGCCCTCGACCCCCGAGCCGGCCCCCCGGGGCAACCAGTCGTCCCGGAGCAAGGTCCTCGGGGTCGAGGTGCCTCACGAGGACATCTTCGCCACGCCCGATGACGACCTCGATCTCGGGGACGACGACTTCGACGTCCCGTCCTTCCTGCGCTGACGACACCAGGGCACGGCCCTCGTCATCTCACCGGCTCGGTGCGGGCGGTGTGGACAGACCGGTCTCACGGCGACGTCAGCGGTGTCGTCGGTGACGGTGAGCGGCGTCCCGTCCCGGTGGGCGGGGACCAGGGGCTGCTCCTCCGACGCACCTACCGGGTGCGCCAGGTGCACGGTCCTTCCGTGTGCGTGGTCGCGGGCGGGGTCGTTGTCGGCGGGACCGGGCACGGCGCCGCCAGGAGCGGCGACGCCCTGGTGACGGCGGATCCGGCGGCTTGCCTGGCGGTGGTGACCGCCGACTGCGCCTCGGTGGCGCTGGCGAGCCCCGAGGGTGCCTTCGGGGCCGTGCACGCCGGATGGCGGGGACTCCTGGCCGGCGTGGTCGAGCGGGCCGCGGAGGCAATGGAGCGGTTGGGTGCGTCGCGCATCGAAGGGCTACTGGGCCCCTGCGTCCATCCCGAGTGCTACGAGTTCGCCGAGGCAGGCATCGACACCGTGGCAGCCGTCTATGGGGACGTGGTCCGGGGGCGATCTGCGGCTGGCACCCCGGCGCTCGACCTCCCGGCGGGCGTGCGGGCTGCCATGGCCCGGGCAGGTGTGATCGAGCTCCCCGGGGACGACCGGTGCACGGCATGCGGGACCGACTTCTTCTCCCACCGGGCCGGCGGCGATCGCGCCCGCCAGGGACTGTTCGTCTGGCGCGATGAGGACGCGGGATGAGGTACGGGACCGCGGGGAACGGAAGGGCGGGCGAGACCGGCGGCGGTCCGTCGGCCCCCGACGTGGCGGCGGCGATCACCCGGGTGCGTGAGCGCATCGCCGGGTGTGGCCGTGACCCTGCCGCCGTGCGGCTGGTGGCGGTCACGAAGGGGTTCGGCCCGGAGGCGGTCCGGGCCGTCCGCGACGCCGGCGTCGTCGACGTTGGGGAGAACTACGCCGGCGAGCTCGAAGCGAAGGCCGATGTCGTGCGGTCCACGGACGGCGATGCTGCGGAGATCCGATGGCATTTCCTCGGAGCGGTCCAACGGCGGAAGGTGCCCCGGCTGGCAAAGGTGGTCTCGCTCTGGCAGGGGGTGTGCCGAGTCGAAGAGGGGCAGGCGATCGCCCGGCACGCCCCGGGCGCGAGCGTGCTCGTTCAGGTGAACGTGGACGGCGCCCCAGGTCGGAACGGCTGCCCGCCTGGGGCGGTGGCTGACCTGGTGGCCGCGCTCCGCGACCAGGGGCTCGACGTGGCCGGGCTCATGGTCGTCGCCCCCAATGGCTCCGCCGACGACCGCCGCCACGCCTTCGAGCAGGTGGCGGCCATGGCCGATGCCCTCGACCTCCCGGTCCGCTCCATGGGGATGTCCGACGACCTGGAGCTGGCGGTCCTGGCAGGGTCGACCATGGTCCGTGTGGGACGGGCGCTCTTCGGGCCGAGACCAGCTCCGGGGCCTGGGTGAGCCGTCCACGGCTCCCCTTCCGCCCGTCCAAGGGTTCGGATTGTCCACCCCCACACCGGAGGAGGCACTACGCTGTGGCCGGGAGGACATGATGGCAGCGTCATTTATGAAGAGGACGATGGCGTACCTCGGCCTGGTGGACGATGAGTACGACGACTACGACGACTACGACGTGCGGGGGCCGAGGGCCGTGTCCAGGGTCAGCGCGCCGCCGTTGCCGCCCGAGGAGGTGGACGACGCCCAGTACGGAGCCCGGCCCGGGCGGATCCGGACCCTCACTCGTGAGGACTCGAGTGGGTCGCCGCCCAGCCCTGTCGCCCAGCAGGCGTCCATCGGTGCGCGGCGCGCCGCCGTGCGCCCGATCAGTCCCGAGGCGGCGAGTGCGAAGGTCCATATCGTCGCTCCGGCCCGGTTCGCCGACGCCCAGGAGATCGCCAACCGCCTCATGGACACCCAACCGGTGATCGTGAACCTCCAGAACGCCGACCGCGATCTCCAGCGGCGGATGATCGACTTCTGCAGCGGGGTGACCTACGCGCTCTCCGGGGGGATGGAGCGTGTCGCCGACGAGGTGTTCCTTCTCACCCCGTCCAACGTGAAGGTCTCCGACGAAGAGCGGCAGCGGTTGGCCGAGCGCGGGCTCGTCAACCCCTGAGCGTCGGGTACCGGGTTTCTACAGAGGTGCTACCAGGTTGCTCCGTGACCACGAGGCGTCCGCGGCGTGGCGAACCCCGCGGCAGGGCCGGCTCGGCTAGACAGAAGGGATGAGGCACGCGCGGTGCTGACGCTCCTGTACTGGATCCTGCAACTCTACGTCCTGGCGCTCATCGCCTACGCGGTCATGAGCTTCATCCGACCCCGGTACGGGTCGCCGCTGCTCTCGGTCCAGCGTTTCCTCGGGTCGATCGTGGAGCCGGTGCTCCGGCCGGTGCGGCGCCTGCTGCCGACTGCCCAGATCGGGGGCATGGGGATCGACTTCTCGGTGACTATCGTCGTCCTCGTGATCGAGTTCGTGCTCCTTCCTCTCCTCGTACGGTGAGGAGCGAGGACGGTCGGGTGGACCGACCGGCCAGGTCATGGGCTATCGACGGCTTTTCCCGTTCCCGGGGCTACCATGCACGCCATGGACGCGCCACAATCTGCTCTCGACTCGCTCCGGACCGTGGAGTTCCGGGAGACCCTGAAGGGGTACCACCGCGACGACGTGGACGAGTACCTGGAGAAGGCGGCGGTGGAGGCCGATGCGCTTCATCTCCAGCTCCGGCAGGCCTCCGACCGGCTCCGCCAGGCGGGTGAGCGGATCGCCCAGCTCGAAGCGGCGCTCGAGGCGAAGCCCGAGCCCACGGAGGGGGCGGGGTCAGGTGTGCCCGACGACACGCTGCAACGGACGCTCCTGCTGGCCCAGCAGTTCGTGGACCAGACGAAGGCCGATGCCGAGCAGCAGGCCCGGAAGCTGGTCGGCGAGGCGGAGGAGCGGGCTCGTCGGATGCTGGCCGAGGCGGAGACCCGGGCCGGGCAGATCGCCTCGGAGTCCGAGAAGCGGCTGCGGGATGAGGTCACCCGTCTCGACGCCATCCGCAAGCAGCTGGGCAGTGAGGTCGAGGGACTGGCCCGTCACCTCGAAGGGGAGCGGGCTCGCCTGCGCAGTGCCCTCAGCGACGTCTTGAAGTGGGTTGACACGAACATGCAGTCAGCCCCCATCCTGGCAGGGCAGGGTCCGACCGGGCCGGGGGGACCACCGAAGGCGCCGGGGCCCGCCGACCGTCCGGCACCCGCTTCGTCAGCGCACCCGGGCGGACCGGGTGAGACCGGAACCACACCGGCTCGGGCCTCGGGGGAGTCGGGGGCGGACACCGAGATCCTCCGTATCGAGGCCTGACCTTCAGTACCGCTACCGTTCCCCGGCGCTGGCCGGTGCGGCGGGCGCTGGCGGGAAGGGTGGACGGTGACCACCGTATTGCCGGCGGGGAGCAGGCACGCTAACGTCACCCGCTCACCCACGGTCGAGATGGTTGGTGGGCGCTCCCTCGGATGTCCGTCAGGACGGGGATCGGGGGTCATGTCCGGAAGGAGCTCGAGGAATGGCAACGAAGAAGGCAGTCGCCCCGGCGGCGAAGGGGGGAGCTCAGCCGAAGAAGGCGGCCGACGCAGGAAATGCCGACGGCACGGCCAAGAAGGCGGGGGCCGGCGTCGCCAGACCGGCAGCGACGCCGGCGACGAAGAGGGTGGCGGCACCAGGCCCCTATGCCGACGAGCCGAAGTTCCTGGAGGACCAGCGAGCACTGTTGATCACCGAGCGGGGTGTGTACGCGGGCCAGGCGGTCGACCTGCGGGCCGAGGCGGACTCGCTGGCTCTGGAGCGCGAGCCGGGAGACGTGCAGTTCGACGAGGAGTCCGGCGAAGGCGGCACTGTGGCCGTCGACCGGGAGCGCGACCTGGCATTGTCGGCCCAGGCGGCAGCGGCGGTGGAGGAGATCGACGAAGCGCTGGTGCGGATCGACCGGAAGACCTACGGGGCGTGCGAACGATGCCATGCCCCGATCCCCAAGGCCCGGCTGCGCGCCCTGCCCTACGCGCGGCTGTGCGTCGAGTGCAAGAGCGGGGGGTTGACCCGACGCTGACCGGTTCCGAGCACGGCCAGGTCGGATCGCGACGGCCTTCGTCGAGCACGGGCCGCCGGCTGGCGTTGGCGCTGTCCGTGGCGGCGGCGGCGGTCGCCGTTGATCAGGTCACGAAATCGCTGGCGGTCACCCATCTCCGCGACCATCCGGTCCACGTGTTCTGGACGCTCGACCTGCGCCTGGAGTACAACAGCGGTTCGGCGTTCAGCCTGTTCCAGGGCAAGGACGTGATCCTGGTTCCGGTGGCACTGGTCCTGATCGGGCTCCTCGTCTGGATGGTCATCCGGTCCCCCACCCGGGCCCGGGCAGCGGTGCTCGGGCTCGTCATCGGCGGCGCGTGCGGAAACCTCGCGGACCGGCTCTTCCGGGGGCACGGCGGCGCAGTGGTCGACTTCATCGACCTGCACTGGTGGCCGACCTTCAACGTGGCAGACGCCTGCATCACGGTGGGCTGCGTGCTCCTTGCGCTCTCCTTCCTCCGGCATCCGAGCTCTGGGGGAGGCTCCGAGGTCGGAGGCAACGGAGACGACGTCCGGCTTCGCACCGGCGAGCCGATCGGGGGGCGAGAACCGGGAACCGGCATGGGCAATGGGTCGACGGGGTCGGCGCCGATCGAGCACGGCGGGGCCTCCCGTGGATGATCTCACGGTCGTGGTGCCTGCGGCGCTCGATGGCGTGCGCATCGACCGGGTGGTGGCGCTCGTGTGCGACCTGCCCCGTTCGGTCGTCGGCGCGCTGGTCGCCGATGGGCGCGTGCGGCTCGGCGGAGACGTGGTGGTGGAGGGGAGCCGCACCGTGCGGACGGGTGAGCGGCTCGGCGTGGATCGGAGCGGTGTCATCGAGCACCCCGAGCTCGTCGCCGAGGGGGGCGTGGAGTTCGCTGTCGTCGTCGCCGACGAGTCGGTGGTCGTCGTGGACAAGCCCGCCGGCCTCGTCGTCCATCCCGGGGCCGGCCACCCCGGCGGCACGCTGGCCAACGGTCTCGTGGCCAGGTTCCCTGATCTAGCCGCCCGGGCGCAGGCGGGGACCATGGGCGACCCGCTCCGTCCCGGCATCGTCCACCGGCTCGACCGCGGCACATCGGGGCTGCTCGTGGTGGCGCGTACCCCCGAGGCCTACCGGTCGCTCTCCGCCCAGCTGGCTACCCGGACCGTGTCTCGCGTCTACCAGGCGCTGGTGGCCGGGACGGTCGGACCCGACGAGGGCCTGGTGGACGCCCCGGTTGGTCGGTCGCGCTCGTCCCCGACCCGGATGGCGGTCGTCCAACGAGGCAAGGAGGCCCGGACCCGGTACCGGGTCGTCCGGCGCTTCGGCGCGCCGTCGCCGGTCTCGTTGGTGGAGGCCACGCTGGAGACGGGCAGGACCCACCAGATCCGCGTGCACCTTGCCGCCATCGGTCACCCGGTCGTGGGCGACCTCGTCTACGGCCGGCCGTCCCCCGGCGGAGCGCCGGCGCCCGGACGGCCCTTCCTGCACGCCGGCTCGCTGTCGTTTAACCATCCCGCCTCGGGTGAGCGACAGTCCTACCGGTCCGAGCTCCCGGACGACCTCCTCACCGTGCTCGGCGGCTACCGAACCTGACCGTCACGGGCGCCGACCGCCGGCGACCTCGGCGCGACCAGCGCCGTCCCGCCTCCCCCTGGCCGCTCAGGCCGCCTGGTGGGCAGCCTCGAGAAGCTGGCTGCGCCCGAGAACCTCGAGCGCCTCGGCCTCGGCCTGGCGAACCTTGCGGACACCGACGCCCAGCCGCTCGGCCGTGGTCTGCAGGGAGGCCGGATCGGCTCCGTCGAAGCCGAAGCGGTGGGCGATGACCGCTCGTTGGAGGTCTGTCAGGCTCTCCAGGGCCTCCCGCACGAGCCCGAGGGTCATCTGACCGGCCACGGTGTCCTCGAAGCCGTCGGCCTCGTTCGTCACGAGATCACCGAGTGTCGCCGTCGACTCGGCGGTGGCCGGCTGGTCGAGGCTGGCGACGACGCGAGCGACGTTAGCCAAGTCGTCACGTGACTGGGCACTGATCCCCGTCGCCTCGGCGAGCTCCTCGTCGGTCGGGGCCCG
Organism: Actinomycetes bacterium; assembly: GCA_021820665.1. Taxonomy (GTDB): domain Bacteria; phylum Actinomycetota; class Acidimicrobiia; order Acidimicrobiales; family RAAP-2; genus JAKADK01. Next base: position 21,011 of record JAKADK010000023.1, read on the forward strand.
CTGCAGGTTGTGCGTCAGCTCCCAGAGCGCCCCGTCGAGCTGCTGGCTGCGTTCCGCCACCTCCATGGGCAACCGGATGGTCCGTCCGTGCTGCTGGACGGCCCGCTGGAGCGACTGGCGGATCCACCAGGTGGCGTAGGTGGAGAACTTGAAACCGCGTTCCCAGTCGAATTTGTCGACCGCCCGCATGAGGCCGAAGGTGCCCTCCTGGATGAGGTCGGTCAGGTCCACACCCCGGTCCTGGTAGCGGCGCGCCCAGTGCACGACGAGGCGCAGGTTCGCCGCCACCATCTCCCTCCTGGCCTCCTCGTCGCCGGCGGCGACGCGCTTGGCCAGCGCCGTCTGGGCATCGTGGTCAGGGAGCGGATGATGGTCGAGATCCCGGAGGAACAGACCCATGGCGTCGGCTTCGGTGCCCCGCGACCGGGGGGCGGACCGCCCTGCTGCGGTTGATCGCCCGGACTGGATCGTCTGCGTGGTCATCGGCACCGTCACCTCTGGTCTCTCCCTCGTCATCTTCCAGCGGGTCGTACAACACCGGGAGGGACCACGTCATTCCACGTGGCGCGTTTGCATGGAAGCCCTTCGGAGTGCTCGGCTGGCTGGATGACCGGACCACCCCGTTGCCTGCTCGTCCGCCATGGCGAGACGGCGTGGAGTCGAGACCACCGCCACACCGGACGGACCGATCTCCCGCTCCTTCCCGAGGGCGAGCGCCAGGCCCGGATGGTGGGCGACGCGCTGGCGGGGACCACGATCTCCCTGGTCCTAACCAGCCCGCTCCAGCGGGCGGCGGAAACGTGCCGGCTAGCCGGGCTGGCGGCCGGGGCACACGACGACGCCGACCTGGTCGAATGGGACTACGGCGCCTACGAAGGCTTGACGACGGCGGAGATCCATCGGGACCGGCCGGGCTGGGACCTGTTCGTGGACGGCGCTCCCGGAGGAGAGCGAGCCGAGGACGTCGCCAGGCGGGTGGACCGGGTCATCGACCGTGTCCGGGCCGCGGGCGGCGTGGTGGTCTGTGTCGCCCACGCCCACGTGCTGCGGGTCCTGGCCGCTCGATGGCTGGGGATGCCACCGGAGGGAGGCCGGTACCTCGTGCTGGGCCCGGCCTCGACCAGCGAGCTCGGGTGGGAGCGGGACCAGCCGGTGATCGTCCGGTGGAACGTGCCACCGGGCCCCGTGTGCACGTGAGAACCCGTGTGCACGTGAGAAGGGGAACCACCGAACCCGCACCCCGCACCCCGCACCCCGCAGCTCACGGCGTGCGGGGCTGGCGGTCGGCCGGGCGCAGGGGCACCATCGGCGGGGAGCCGGTCCCGCCGGCCCGCGGCCCGGTCCACGGCGCCGGCGGCGCGTCGAGCGTGCCGGCGAGCGCATAGGCGATTGCCTCGTAGTTGACGCGCCATCCCCGAAAGTGCTCCCACCGCTCGCCGGGCGGTCGGGTGCAGCGGAAGCCGATGTCCTCCAAGTGGGCGACGGCGTCGTCGAACTCCTGGCGGGGCAGGGTGATCGGATCGTCGGGATCGGGATCGGGGTCGTAGTCGATCCCGATCACCGAGGCGATGTCCCTTAGACAGGTGAACCCCATGCGCACGCACATCCGAGCCTCCGTGGCGGCGCCGTCCGGGTCCAGCGCCAGGTGGATGGCGGCGGCGTCGAGCACGGCGACGAGGCTGACGATCCACGAATTGAGGGCCCTCGGCGACCGGAAGTACAGGAGCGAGGGATAGCTGGTGTGGCTCTCCGCCACGTCGGCCGACCACCGCTCCCATTCCGACCACAGCCTCGCGAGGTCACCGTCCAGCCCGACCAGGTGGTGGCGGGCGAGGAGCTCGGGGCCCCACGCCGGTGCTCCTGCCCTGCTCTCGAGGAGCGTGACGAGCGTCTCACGCCGATTGAACGCCGCGTAGAGGGTGGGGAGGTAGGCGATCTGCAGGGCGACGACGATCATGCCGGAGGCGGCGGCGACGAAGTCCGCCACCTGGGAGCTGCCCCGGTGGCCGGCGGCGAACCCGAGAGTCAGCACCGACGACCCGGCCTCGGCGAAGGCGGCGTGCCAGGTCGACGCCCCCAGGCCCAGGTCGGCGAGCGTGAAGCCGAACACGTCCAGTCCCAGCCACGTGGCCAGCAGCACGAGGAGGGCGACAGGCTCGCTCAGGGCGAGGACCCGGTCCTTGGCGGAGAACCGCCGCCGACGCCGGGCGACGGCACGGAAGACCATCCTCGTGAGCCGCATGGAGAGCAGGCTGAGCCCGCGGGCGGGCGAGCGCGGCACGATGAGCACCCGGACGACGCTGCCGGCGTCCACGACCAGCACGACGATGCCGCCGACCAGCGCGATCCAGCCCACGGGTGCTCAGGTCCCGGTCGGCCGGGCCGGGGGCCGAGGCGCCGCCTGCCCGACGACCACGCAGCGCCCCGCAGGGACGACCGGTCCGACCACCCGGCTTCTCAGCTCGGCCCGAGGGGGGTCGGCACGCGACCCTGGGCCCGAGCGACCATGTCGGCGAGGGTGAAGGAGTCCAGGAACGAGCGCATGTGCTCGCCGACGTCGGCCCACACGGCGAGGAGGACGCACTGGCCTTCGTGCTCGCACGCGCCGTTCTCGTGCGGCAGCCCGAAGTCGCCGGCGACGATCGGTCCGTCCACGGCGCTCACGATCTGGGAGAGGGTGATGTCCTCGGCCGGTCGGGCCAGGACATAGCCTCCCCCGACGCCGCGTTTGGACCGGACGAGACCGGCTCCCTTCAGGGCCAAGAGGATCTGCTCGAGGTAGGGCTGGGGGAGCCCGGTGCGGGCCGCGATGTCCCGGACGGCGATGGGCCCGTCCGTGTCGACGTGCAGGGCAAGAAAGAGGAGGGCCCGACTGGCATAGTCCCCACGCGTCGATACCCTCACGGGGCCATGCTACGCCGGGCGCCCCACCCGGGTGCCGGGAAGGGGAACCCTTCGGCGCGTGGTTCGCTCAGCGCCCGCCGAGCTTGCCGGCCGCCAGGTCTTCGGCCATCGCCCAGCCGAAGGCGACGAGCCGCCCACCCCCGGCGACGTCAATGGCGTCGAAGCACGTCGGGGCATCCTCGGGCGGCGTCACCTTCGGACCGCCGAAGTCGAAGCCACCGGTCTCGGTCCCGTCGCCCTCCAGGATGAAGGTCCGGTCGTCGATCCGACCGTCGGCGCCGAAGCGCTTCGCCAGTCTCCGTCCCCACGCCCGCTCCTCCCCGGTCGCCTTGTGGTCGACGCCGGGCACGACGTCGACGAGGCCGGCGAACGCCCGCATCCCCTCAGGGGCCAGCAACCTGGTGCCCACCAGGACGTCCTCGTCGGGGAACGCCAGCACGGCCCGACGGTAGGTGTCGGCCATCATTGCCCGGAGGAAGCTCTCCGCCCGTGCCGTCCGGTCGATGGTCGCCACCCCGATCAGGAGCGACGGGGTCCCGCCGATCCGCTCCAGGGTCGACAGGGAGTACCCGCGCAGGCGGGTCCCCTCGCGTACCTGGGTGGCGAGCACCCACTCCTCGCGCTGCTTCGACAGGAAACCGATGTCGAAGTGGGGCGGGCGTTCTGCACAGAGATCGGCCATCTCCTCCAGCTCTGCGTCGCTGACTGCCGTGCAATCCTTGGTCTCGACCTGGATGGACATCAGCCGTTCACCACTCCTTGTCCTCGTGTTGTCCTCGTGCGGCGCGTGGCCACCGTTCGGTTCGCCTGCTGACGGACGACCCCCTGGGCACCACGACGACCCAACCCGGGCACACTCCGTTGCAGGAGCTTCGCCAATTTTACGGGATTTCGAGCCCGCTGTCCCATCCGGCGGTCATCGCTGCGCCGAACAGAGAGTGGACCTCCGGTATGGACCCCACCTGACCAGGGTGTTCACACGGCGATCGCGTTCGGCCCCAGGAGCACACGCAGCTCGCCCACCAAGCCGGGTCGGCTGGTCACGGCGTAGGCGGGGGGCAGGCGGAGGACCTTCTCGCCGACGTGCAAGAAGACCGGGGCATCCCCGGCATGCTCCGTGAGGAGGCGCTTGAGCTCCTCGACGGTGGTGTCGGTGAGCACGGCGATCGGGAGGGCGATGTGGAGCTCACCGGTCGCTTCGGTGGTCAGCTCCGGCCGGCGGATCTCCATGCAGACCAGCTTCATCTGGTCGTCCCGGAGGTCGATCCGACCCTTGAGCACCACGATGGCGTCGTCCTCGAGGAGCGCCCCGTACTCCGCCATCGTCTTGGGGAAGACGAAGACCTCCATGGACGACTGGAGGTCTTCGAGGACGAAGGTGGCCATGAGCTCACCCTTTTTCGTGTAGCGCCGGGACAGATCCGTGACGACGCCGCCGACGGTACGGAGCTGGCCATCCCCCGACGGCCCGCCGGGCAGGGCGCCGACGCTGTCGGGGTCGAGGTCCCTGAGCTCGGCCAGGGAGCAGTCCGTCCATTTGGCCAGCGCCGTCTCCAGGCCCATGAGGGGGTGGTCGGAGACGTAGAGCCCGAGCATCTCCTTCTCGAACGCCAGACGCTGGACTTTGTCGTAGTCACGGTCGGGGATGGTGACCCGGAGGTCCTCGAACCCCTCGGAGGCCCCGCCCGGGCCGGCCTCCAGGGAGGCGAACAGCGACACGATGCCGGCGTCGAGCTTCCGGCGGCGCTCGAGGACCCGGTCGACGATCTCTTCGAAGACGAGAGCCAGCCCCTGGCGGGGATGGCCGAGGGAGTCGAACGCCCCGGCCTTGATGAGCGAGTCGATGGTGCGCTTGTTCAGGACCTGGGGGTCCACCCGCCGGCAGAAGTCGACGAAGTCCACGTAGGGCCCGCCCGCTGTCCGCTCGGCCACGATGTGGGCCACGAGCCCCTCGCCGACGTTGCGCACGGCGGCCAGGCCGAAGGTGATGGCCCCGGGTCCACCGGCCCCAGCGTCGGTGTGGTCGGTGGCGAAGTCGGACTGGGACCGGTTCACGTCGGGCACGAGCACCTTGATGCCCATGGAGCGGCACTCGGCCAGGTAGACGGCCGTCTTGTCCTTGTTGTCCTTCACCGACGTCAGGAGGGCGGCGAAGTACTCGGTGGGATGGTGGGCTTTCAGCCACGCCGTCTGGTAGGCGATCATGCCGTAGCCATAGGAGTGAGACTTGTTGAAGGCGTAGTCGGCGAACGGCTCGATGATGTCGAACAGTGCCGTGCCGACCGCCTCTCCGTACCCCTGGGTGACGCACCCGGCCACGAACTTCTCCCGCTCGGCCTGGATGAGCGCCCGGATCTTCTTGCCGCACGCCTTGCGCAGGTTGTCGGCCTCCGCCAGGGTGTAGCCGGCGAACTTCTGGGCCACCCGCATGACCGACTCCTGGTAGATCATGAGCCCGTAGGTGTCAGCCAGGATCTCTTCCAGGTCCGGGTGGAGGTAGGTGACCGGCTTCCGGCCGTTCTTCCGGTCGGCGTAGTCCTTGTGCATGTTGGCGGCCATGGGACCGGGTCGGTAGAGGGCGACGAGGGCGGCCACGTCGTCGAACGTGGTCGGGGCCAGGGACCGCATCAGCGCACGCATCGGGCCGCCCTCGAGCTGGAAGACGCCCATCGAGTCGCCGCGCCGGAGCATGGCGAAGGTGTCCTCGTCGTCGAGCGGGACGTCGTCAATGTCGGGGCGTGAACCGGTGGAGGTCTCGATGAGGTCGAGCGCCCGCTCGATCACCGAGAGGTTCCGCAGCCCGAGGAAGTCCATCTTCAGCAGCCCGAGCTCCTCGACGCCGTGCATCTCGTACTGGGTGACGACCGGCGCGTCCTCGGGATCGGCGCTCCCGTCCGGCTTGCGCTGGATGGGGACGTACTCGGTGAGCGGCTGGTCGGTGATGACGACGGCGGCGGCATGGATGCCGTCCTGGCGACGGAGCCCCTCCAGCCCCTTGGCGACGTCGATCACCCGGCGTGCCTCGGGGTCGTTGTCGTACATGGCGCGTAGCTCGCCGGCGGCGGCGTAGCCGTCTTCGTACCCCTCGGTCTTGGTCAGGCAGGCGGCGAGCGGGGTGTCCCGGCCCATCATCAACGGAGGCATGGCCTTGGCGATGCGATCGCCCACGATGTAGGGGTAGCCGAGCACCCGCGCCCCGTCTCGCACGGCGGCCCGCGCCTTGATAGTCGAGAAGGTGACGATCTGGGCGACGTGGTCCGAGCCGTACCGCTCGGCGGCGTAGCGGATCATGTCGCCCCGGTAGCGCTCGTCGAAGTCCATGTCGATGTCGGGCATCTGGACCCGCCCCGGGTTCAAGAAGCGCTCGAAGAGGAGGTCGTAGCGGATGGGGTCGAGGTCGACGATCGACAGGCAGTAGGCCACGCAGCAACCGGCCGCCGACCCTCGCCCGGGCCCGACGCGGATGCGCCGCGACCGGGCGAAGCGGATCAGGTCCCACACGACGAGGAAGTAGGCGGCAAACCCCATGTCGGAGATGACCGCCAGCTCGTAGTCGAGCCGCTCGAGCACCTGGGCGCTGAGCGGGTGGCCGTAACGCTCCTTGGCGCCTTCGATGCTCAGGTGTCGGAGGTAGCGGCTCGCCCGCTCCTCGTAGGTGGTGCCGGTGAACTCGTCGGGCACGGGGAAGCGGGGGAGGCTGGGGTGGCCGAACTCGATCTCGACGTGGGCACGCTCGGCGATGAGCAGGGTGTTATCGCACGCCTCGGGAAGATCGGCGAAGAGCTGGCGCATCTCGGCGGACGACTTCAGGTAGTGCTGGTCGCTGTCGAACTTGAACCGCTTGGGGTCGTCGATGGTCGCCCCGGTCTGCACGCACAGCAAGGCGTCGTGGGCCTCGTGGTCGGCCCGGTGGGTGTAGTGGCTGTCGTTGGTGGCGAGGAGCGGCGCCCCGAGCCGCCGGGCGATGTCGAGCAGCACGGGGTTGGTCCGCCGTTGCTCGGGGAGGCCGTGGTCCTGGACCTCCACGAACAGCTGGTCCTTCCCGAAGATGTCCTGCAACCGTCCGGCCAGCGCCTCGGCCTTCGCCTGGTCGCCGGCCAGGATGGCCTGGAGGACGACACCGCCGAGGCAGCCCGTGGTGGCGATCAGGCCCTCGTGGTGGCGCTCGAGCAGCTCCCAGTCGACCCGGGGCTTGTAGTAGTAGCCCTCCAGGAACGCCGCCGAGGACAGCTTGAGGAGGTTGCGATAGCCCTGGCTCGTCTCGGCCAGGAGGGTGAGGTGGTAGTAGAGCTTCTCGCCCCCCTCGACGTTCCCGCCGCCGTCGTCGACCTTTCCCCGTCGGACCGGCCGGTCGTGGCGGGACTCGGCTGCCATGTAGGCCTCCGTGCCGATGACCGGGTTCACCCCGGCCTTCCGGCAGGCGGCGTAGAAGTCGAGCACCCCGTACATGTTCCCGTGGTCGGTGATCCCGAGCGCGGGCTGGCCGTCGGCGACGGCCGCCGCCACCAGGTCGTCGACGCGGGCCGCCCCGTCGAGCATGGAGAACTCGGTGTGGGTGTGGAGGTGGGTGAACGATCGCGCTGTCACAGGCCGGCTCCTCTTCCCACGCCCGGCCGGAGGGGACGGAGTGATCTCCCCGGCCCCTGGGCGAACGACATCGATGGCATTCAGACCCTAGCGCGCCGCGGATGAGGTGCCGGGGGCCGGGTCGTCGCCGTGGCCACGACCGTGACGGGTCGGCCCGGGGATCGTCACCGAGGCGGTCACCGGCTCACAGGTAGGTGCCGGGCCGACCGCCGGAGGGGTCCACCCCCGGGGGGAGGGCGCGGTGGCGCATCTCGTCCAGCTGGGCGCGCGCCGCGAACTGCTGCGCTACCAGGGTGGCCTGGATCCCGTGGAACAGCCCCTCCAGCCACCCGACGAGCTGGGCTTGGGCGATGCGGAGCTCGGGTTCCGACGGGACGGCGGTGTCGAAGGGGATCGAGACCCGGTCGAGCTCTGCGGCCAGGTCGTCGGAGAGGCCGTCGGCCAGCTCCCGGATCGACTGCTCGTAGATCTCGCGGAGGCGTGCCCTTCCGGCTTCGTCGATGGGCGCCTGGCGTACCTCGTCGAGCAACTGCTTGACCATGGAGCCGATGCGGAGGAGCTTTGCCGGCTGCTCGATGGACTCGCCGCCCTGTCGGTCGGCCTGGCCGTCGCCCTGGTGGGCACCCTGGTGGGCGCCACCCTCCACGTCGACCACGGCGCCCGTGCCGGAGGTGCCGGTGCCCCCCACGGTCCCCGGTGCCGTGGGGGGCACCGGGGCGGGGGCGGTCGGCACGGGGGGCACTCGCGTCTCCTTCCCTTCCGGGTTGGTGGGCTCGGACGCCTGATCGGGGAGGTTGGTCATGGTTCGATGTTGTCATCTCGGCGCAGGGCCAGGAGCGGCACCAGCATCTCAGCAGAGGTGAGCGACCCGTGCCGACCGGCCAGGCGGGTCTCGCCGGTGTCGGCCGGATCGAGGAAGGCGATGGGTTCGTAGGGGGCGAGCACGACGTCGCCGAGCCTGCCGAGGAGCTCGGCGTCCAGGCTCCCGCCCAGCCATCCCTCGTCGACGATCTGGTCGCGTCGCCGCACCCAGGTGGTCGAGGCGTGGAGCGCGCCGGCCGCGTCGACGAGGTCGTCGGTCGCTCCCGGCACGGCGTGGAGCCATCGGAACCGGCCCTCTCCGGAGAGGAACCGCACCCCGGCCATCACGGCACGGCCCAGGACCTCGACCCGGGGCCCGACCTCGACCTGTCCGTGATCGGCCGTGACGGCGAGCACCGCGCCGGAGGGGAGCACCTTTACGATGTCGGCGACCAGCCGATCGGCCGCTACCAGCTCGGCATCGAAGTGGGCCCCGAGGCCGTGAGCATGCGCCACCTTGTCGACGCCGTCGTAGTAGGCGTACACGAACGGCTCCCCCTCGGCGACCAGGTGCCGGATCTCCACGGGAATGCCCGACGGCGTCCGGTACCCGTAGAGGGGCGCGTCGCCGAGATGGGCGGCGGTGAACCCGGTGACGCCGAACTCGGCGTGGGACACGACCGGTACCGGGCGGAGCGCGCCCGGGAACGGGGCACAACGCTGGACCCTCGCCGCCGGACAGTGGACCCTGGCGTCCTGCTCCCGACCGGTGCCGACCACCCAACGCAGAGTGTTCAGCACGCGGCCGTCCTCGGTGGCCAGGCGGTAGCCGAGCATGCCGTGGCTGGCCGGGGGCTGGCCGGTGGTGATCGACGTGAGGGCGCAGGCTGTCGTCGTCGGGGCGACCGACGTGATCGGGGTGTCGAACCCCGCGGCCGTAGCCATTGTGGGAGCGAGCTCCACTCGGGTGCGGAGCTGCTCCCAACCGAGGCCGTCGACCACCAGGAGGACCACCTGGTCCGCCGACCGGAGCGGTTCTGGGATCCACGAGGGCCGGTCGGCACCGAGCAGGGCCGGTACCAGGTTGGACAGGCACGCGCCGGAGTAGTCGGGGAGGACGGGCGCCGGGGGCCCGGTTCCAGCCGGGGACGGCGACGGTTTGTCATCCCTGCCCGTCACCGGGGATCCGTGGACGCTCGACGGCACACCGTGACTGTAGGGCACCGGAGGGGGCCTGGATGCCGGGGGAGCAGTGCCGCTCAGCTCCGGGGGAGCAGTGCCGCTCAGCTCCGGGGGAGCAGTGCCCGGACGGTCTTGTAACAGTGCCCGTCACGAGGTGAGCTCAGCGTGACCACGAGGTAGTAGGGCTTGTAGCCCAGCGCCGTGGTCAGGTCCTTCCCCTGGATCCGGTCGCGGCGCGCCACGTCGAGGGCGCGCACGGCGCGCCCGTCTTCTACCGGGAGCCAGTTGTCGCTCCGGCCCCACCCGAACCGGACCCAGACCGAGCGGTCCCCGTCGCGCCGGAAGAGGACGGGGCCCTTGGTCGGGACGACGAGGGCGAGCGAGGGGCGGAAGCCACGGAACTCCCAGTAGGGCGCGCTGGCGCCCGGGAAGCCGAGCACGTGGGGCTCGACCGGGGTGGCGAGGCGGTGGAGGAGCTTGCGCACCCGGCGGCCGTGGAGGGTGCCGACGTGGCGCGGCAGCCCCTCGGTCGTCACCGCCTCCGGTTGGGCGAGGTCGTCACGTTCGGGCTCCTCGGCGAGGCGGGCCTCGACGACGTCGAAGGCGTCGAGGTCCGGGGCGTGGCCGTCGGGCCACGGCACGCGGGCTCGCACGAGCGTGCCCGACGCCAGGTCGATGCCGGTCGTGTCCTCCCGATGGCAGGCCAGCACCAGCAGGACGAGCGCCGTCCCGCCCGAGACGTCGATGCGCCCCCGCCGGCGGAGGGTCTTGAGCTCGGAGCTCGCCGACTCGCTCCGTGACGACCTCGTGGACCGTCGGCGGGGCCGGGGGGTGTCGGCCGCGCTCACCGGGGCGTCCGTCTCGCCGGGCGCGGCGGGATCGCCGACGGGGCCGGGTTGGCGGTGCCCTGTGGTCTCCACCGGCGCCCAGGAAGCCGCTTCGTGGTCGCCGAGCGCAGCGAAGCCCCCCATCTCCTCCATCTCCCCGATCTCCGGGGTTCCGTCCGTCACGACACCCGGCTCACGACCACCCGGCGGCCGCTGCCAGCTGCTCTTCGAGCATGTCCGGGTCGGTCGCCGGCGCCAGGCAGGCGTGGTTGGTGCATACGTAGGCGTTACCGGCCTCCCGACCCTCCCACAGCGGCGATCCGGTCGGTTCTCCCCAGGCGAGGACGGCCCCGGGCAGCCAGCGGCGACGGACCACCCGGAGCAGGTCGACCCGGTCGCCCGCCACCACGACCTCGACCGGCCCGCGGGCCAGCATGCAGGCCGTGAGCACCATGGTGGGGAAGGCGAGCGGCTGCTCGACGAGGTGGGGGGCGACGAGTGCGACGCAGCCCCGGGCCCGGTCGAGGTACCGCGTCTCGCCGGTGACCCCGTACAGGCGGGCGAGCGCCCGGGCGGCCACCCCGTTGGCGGAGGGCATGGCCCCGTCGAAGAGATCCTTTGTGCGCACGAGCAGCCGCTCGCCGTCGGATCCCGCGGTGAAGAACCCGCCGTCGACGTCGTCGGCGAACAGCTCGATCAACGCCTCGGCAACCTCGACGGCCCGGCGGGTCCAGACGACGTCGCCGGTGAGCTCGGCCAGGCGGAGCGCGGCCTCGACGAGCCAGGCGTGATCTCCGGCACAGGCAAGGTGACGCGGGCCGGCCCCGGCCTGCCATGAGCGCAGGAAGCGCCCGTCGTGGCGCCGCAGCTCGCGCCACAAGAACTCCCCGATCTCCACGGCGTGTCCCGCCCAGTCGGGGCGGTCCAGCGCACCGGCCGCCTCGGCCAGGGACGCGCAGAACATGGCGTTCCACTCGGTGAGCACCTTGTCGTCGAGGCCGGGCCGCACCCGTTCAGCCCGGGCGGCGAGCAGCCGCCGGCGGGCGTGCTCGATGTGGGGCGGTCCGGTGAGCGGTGCGCCGAGCGGCCGGTGGAGGATGGTGGCGCCCTCGAAGTTCCCCTGTTCGGTGACCCCGAACCAGTCGAGGACGGCCGGGGCGGCTCCGGGCCCGACGGCCTCGACGACCTGGGCCGGGGTCCAGGTGGAGAACCGACCCTCGACCCCGTCGGCGTCGGCGTCCTCGGACGAGTACAGCCCACCGCCCGGTGACCCGAGCGTTCCGATGGTGTAGGCCACGACCCCCTCGATCACGGCCCGGGCCTCCTGCCACCCGGTGACCTGGAGGGCATGCAGGAACGCCGACAGCAGTCCGGCCTGGTCGTAGAGCATCTTCTCGAAGTGCGGGACCAGCCACTCGACGTCGGTCGAGTACCGGGCGAACCCGCCGTCGAGGTGATCGTGGATGCCCCCGGCCGCCATGGCCCCGAGGGTGGCCGTGGCCATCTCCCGCGACGCCGGGTCGCCGCGCACGGCTCCGTGGTAGAGGGCGAGGTCGCACAGAGCAGGCTGGGGAAACTTGGGGGCGCCGCCGAAGCCGCCCCACCGGCGGTCGAACCGGGCGGCGAGCGCACCCGCCGCCTTGTCGAGCAGGCGATCGGCGGCCGCATGGTCGCCGGCGACCAGGCGGTCCGCCTCCGTGTCGTTCTCCCGCACCGTTCGGCCGGGGAGGCGCGCCCCGGCGGCGACGGCGGCGGCCAGGTCCGCGGCCTGGGCCTCGACCTCTGGGCGCCGGTGCTCCCAGGCGTCGGCCAACGCCGCCAGGACGGTGCGGAACGACGGCATGCCCGGCCGGTCGGTGGGGGGGAAGTAGGTGCCGCCGAAGAACGGGCGCTGGTCCGGGGTGAGGAAGACGCTCATCGGCCACCCGCCGGCGCCGGTGAGCGCCTGGACGGCCTCCATGTAGAGGGCGTCGACGTCGGGCCGCTCCTCACGGTCGACCTTGACGGAGACGAAGGACGCGTTCAGGATCCGGGCGGTCTCGTCGTCCTCGAAGGACTCGTGGGCCATCACGTGACACCAGTGGCAGGCCGAGTAGCCGACCGAGAGGAAGACGGGCCGGTCCGTGCTCCGGGCCAGCGCGAACGCCTCGTCGCCCCACGGGTACCAGTCGACCGGGTTGCCGGCGTGCTGGCGCAGGTAGGGGCTGGTCTCCCCGCTGAGTCGGTTCACGACCTGCGATCCTACGGCCTCGACCGGGCTCCCGTGGCCCGTCCCCCGGCCCCCGGCCCGGGCCGCCCTGCCACCGCGGCGAGGACCTCCGGCGGACGCGGGCGGGATCATCTACGGTGACCGCATGGAGCTGCGACTTGATGGGAAGGTGGCACTCGTGACCGGGGCGTCCCGGGGGATCGGCCTGGCGATCGCCCGCCGCTTCGCCGAGGCAGGGGCATCGGTGATGCTGTCGTCCCGGAAGGAGCCGGCCCTGGCGGCGGCGGCGGCCGACATCGAAGCCGGATCGGCCGGTGTGGTCGGGACCGGCCAGGTGGCGTGGCAGGTGGCGCACGCCGGTGATCCCGACCAGGCGGACGCGTGCGTGCGGGCGACGCTCGACCGGTTCGGCGGGCTCGACGTCCTCGTCAACAACGCCGCCACCAATCCCCACTACGGTCCGCTGGTCGAGATCGACCGGGGCCGGATGGAAAAGACGCTCGAGGTGAACCAGTCCGGCGTGCTCGCCTGGTCCCAGAGCGCGTGGCGGGCCGCCATGGCCGAGCGGGGTGGGGCGGTCCTCAACCTGGCGTCGATCGGTGGGCTCTCGGTGGAACCGGGCATCGGCTGGTACAACGTCACCAAGGCGGCGGTGATCCACCTCACCCGCCAGCTGGCGGGCGAGCTCGGCCCGGCGGTGCGGGTGAACGCGCTCGCCCCCGGGCTGGTGAAGACCGAGTTCGCCCGGGCGCTGTGGGAGCCGGCGGAAGAGGTGATCTCCCGCCGCCTGCCGCTGCGCCGGCTCGGAGAGCCCGAGGACATCGCCAACGCCGCCCTGTTCCTGTGCTCCGACGCGGCGTCGTGGATCACCGGTCAGACGCTCGTCATCGACGGGGGCGCGCTCAGCATGCCGAGCGGCGGCGTCGTCTGACCCGCTCCTCGCCGTCGTCGGGCACACGGGCGCGCCGGGGCGGGGCGCTCACCGAAGCTGGCGGCGCCGGACCTTCCCGATGGCGGTGCGGGGGAGCCGGTCGGTGACGACCAGCTCCTTCGGGGCGGCCCACGGTGCCAGCGTCTCGGCGGCGAGAGTCCTCAGCTCGCCGAGGAGAGGCGGTGTCGCCGGATCGGTGGGGACGACCCAGGCGACCACCCGCTCGCCCCACTCGGCGTCCGGGCGCTTCCACACGGCCACCTCGGCCACGCCCGGATGGTGGGCGAGCACCGCCTCGACGGCCGCCGGCCACACCTTCTCGGCGCCCGTGACGATGACGTCGGCCAGGCGTCCGTCGACCCGCAGGGTGCCGTCGGGCATGATCTCGCCACCGTCGCCGGTGGGGAGCCAGCCGTCCCCGGTCTTCGGATCGCTCCCGTCCCGGTAGCACCGCAGCAGCATGGGCCCTCGGACCAGGACCTCGCCGCTGGCGCCGGTGACGCCGTCCCCGATGCGCACCTCGACGCCCGGCAGCGGGCGACCGTCGTAGACGATCCCCGAACCGGTCTCGGTGGCGCCGTAGGTGGTGACGACATTGGCCGGGAGCCCCGACGGGGGGGCGGCGCCGCCCAGGAGGACGGCCCGGTACCGGGAGACGTCGGTCCGTCCCAGGGCGGTGGCCACCAGGGAGACGAGGGTCGCCCCCTCGGCTGCCTCCCGCTCGACGTCGGTGGGGACGAAACGGGGGTGGAGGCGGTAGGGGGTGCCCGTGAGCAGGGCGCGCACCAGGACGGTGAGGCCGCCGACGTGCGAGAGCGGCAGGCACGCCACCCACCGGTCGCGGGCCGGGTCGACCCCCAGGGCCGTCGAGGTGGCGCGGGCCGACGCATCGACGGCGGCGGCGGTGAGGACCACGCCCTTCGGGTCGCCGGTGGTCCCGCTGGTGGCCAGCACTAGTGCGTCGCCCTCCTCCGTCGGTATGTCGCCGTCGAGTTCGGTCTGCCCGTCCTCGTCGACGATCACGGCCGGGCGCAGATGCTCCAGGATGCGCCGGGTGGCCGGCTCCGGGAGCCGGGGGTCGAGCGGGAGGACCGCGTCACCGGCCTCCCAGGCGGCCTCCAGCGCGGCGACGAAGGCCGGCCCTGCGGGAAGATCGAGCGCGACGAGCCGAGGCACGTGGCTAGCCTAGGGGAACATCGGAGCAGAGACTCTAGGAGTGTTCGGTCGAATGGTTGACGGAGTGGCAGTGACAGGAGCCGGAGACGGCACGCAGCGCCGCGAGACGGTGATCGCCGGGCCACCGGAGGACCCGGTGGCCCGGTTCCGGGACCTGCCCCTCCCGGCGTGGGAGGCAAGGGGGGACTACGAGGACATCCGCTTCGAGGTGGCCGAGGGCATCGCCAAGCTCACCATCGTGCGCCCCCACGTGCGCAACGCCTTCCGCCCCCGGACCCTCTTCGAGCTGGCCGACGCCTTCGACCAGGCCCGCGACGACCCGGCGGTGGGGGTGGTCGTGCTCACCGGCGAGGGCCCCGACGCCTTCTGCTCGGGGGGCGATCAGAAGATCCGGGGCGACGACGGCTACCTGGGTGACGACGCGATGGGGGAACGCGGGATCGGGCGGCTGAACGTCCTCGACCTCCAGGTCCAGATCCGGCGTCTTCCCAAGCCGGTGGTGGCGATGGTGGCCGGGTACGCCATCGGTGGCGGCCACATCCTCCACCTGGTCTGCGACCTCACCATCGCCGCCGACAACGCCCGGTTCGGACAGACCGGGCCGAAGGTGGGGAGCTTCGACGGCGGGTAC
>JAKADK010000024.1 GCA_021820665.1 Actinomycetes bacterium
GGCAGCTTTCTCAGCGGCCAGTTCAGGGGAGTCCGTGCCCCAGTTGGTGGATCTCTCTGGACGTGAGGCGACGCCCATCCCACCTGCGCGCTCCTCGCGCTCAGTTGCCCGGTCTCATCTGGCTGGGGTGGCCGGAATCAACCGGAACGGGTGGCCGGTTTCGGCCGGATTGGGTGGCCGGTTTCGGCCGGATTAGGTGGCCGGTTTCGGCCGGATTGCTTACACGAGCTCCGGAGCCTTGACGCGATCCACCTGGCAAGTGCGTTGTCGGTGAGGGCGGATCTGACCACCTTTGTCGTCTACGACAGCCGGCTCCGCTTGGCCGCGGCGGAAGCAGACATCGACGTGGAGTCGCCCGCCTGATCCGGCTCCTGGCCGGCGAACCACGTCTGTTCCATGGAGCTCGGCGGGAACGACCAACGCACCACGCGCAGAACCTTGCGTCGAACCGGATCTGGCCCACGCGAATGACGACTGGGTGTCAACAGGTTCGTGCAAGTCGAATTTGTGGGCGCTGGTTCCAACAATACGAACCGCTTCGCCGTGATCGCCGGCTCCGTGATCGATCTCGACCGTGGGTGATCTTCGTCAGAGCCTGAGGTCTCCTCGGCCAAGGGTGATCAGGCTATTCGTCGACTCGTACCCACTTCGTCCCCCGGCCTACACCGCTCGGACTGACAAGCCCCTCGTTCTTCAGCTCTCGGAGCACGAGACGAACGGTCTGATCGCTCACTCCTGGTACTGCTCGCCTCACGTCGGCCATCTCGAAGGAGGCTCCGGCATGGTTCACCACGTAGTTCCGCACCCGGTCCTGCTTGGTAGTTCCCGACCGGTGGTCGGCGGCACGCGCCGTGAACGCCTCGTACGCATCGGCGACCACGTCAACAAAGAAACTGAGCCATGGCCAGGGGTCGTGCGTACCTTCTTGCCAGCCGGCCGTCGATGCGCCAAGAGCACCGTAATAAGCGTCTCGCCGTTGGTAGATGACTCCCTCAAGGGAGACGTAACGCCCGACGCCGTAGCCGACCTGGGAGAGCAGATGCGTGCTGAGTAGGCGAGAGAGCCGCCCGTTGCCGTCGACGAAGGGGTGGATGGTGAGGAAATCGAGCGCAAGTAGCCCGACAAGAAGCACACGGTGGTGGCGTCCGGTCCCCTGCTCTACGCAGTATCGATCGACAAGCTCGGAGGTGAAGAAAGGCGTGTCGCGCTGCGAGGTCGGGACGAACCGAACACTCGAGGTCCCGTCCGCGTGTCGGTCCACGACGAGGTTGTCGACGGTCTTGAACTGCCCCCCTCCGCCACCGGTTCGACCGAAGAGAAGTCGGTGGAGATGAAGGATGAGACCAACGGATAGATCGCCAGGGTCGTTCTGGAACAGGTAGTCGAGGGCATCGCGATACCCGGCGAGCTCCTTCTCGTTGCGGACGCGGAGCCGCTGGTCGGCGCCGCGGACGATGCGTTCAGCTCGGGCCTGCTCGACGACGATGCCTTCGATCGCTGACGAGGCGATCACCGACTCGACCCTCGCGGCATCGGCCAGTTCTTTCAGGAGCCCCGGGAGCTGGTCGGTATAGAGTGCCTCTGAGCCGCGTCCAGCGTCGACAACGCTCAGGCGCGTGACAACCCCCCCTGGTACCGTACCGATGAGGGTGTCGAGGTTTGCGAAGCTCCGCATCTGCCAATCTTCCGTTAAACATGCTAATCCACACTCAGATTAGCAGTTTATTCGGTCCAGCGGTCTCCGGTGGTGGCTGTGCCTCCTGCAGCAACGATCTCCAGCGTAGACGGCAACCTGACCTCCACTTCAGACCGGACTCGGTCGCCGGATGGCTCCACGCCGCCTAGCGCGCCGGACGGGTCCGTGGGCGGGGGTACGTCGAGGTGAACGAAGAGGCCAGCGAGATCCTCGAAGAACTGCTCCAGCCGGAGCTCGACGACCTCACCCGGCGAGCCGCGCCGGGCCTCCACGACGGGCACGCCAGTTGGCACTCGGACTATTCCGCGGTCTCGCCCACTGCCAGCACAACGCCGAAGACGGCACGGTGCTTGCCTGCGTCGGCCCTGACGTCACCGACGATCTCGCCTGGTCTGTCCGCGACACGCTCGTCGAAGCCGACGTCGACCTGCCAGACGACATGCTCAAGGACCCGTCGCCCGACTCAGAAGACTGATGCCAGACCAAGCTCCCATCTGGCACCGCTCCGGTTCGTAGGGCGTTAACAACGATCCGCGTTGTTGCTGGTCAGGGGTGCCAGTCTCCGTGTGTGGGCCTTGGGTCACACAATACGAACCGCTCCCCGATCATCGAGGGTCCGGTCGTCGGCCTGAGGTGATGACGGCCGGCAGTTGCATCGATTCGACCTGTCGGTGGCTCCGCCCCGCCGTCGTTACATGCACCCCGTAGCCTTCGATCCTGGTCGATGCTCAACTTTTGGGATGATTCCGGCTTGCCGTGGAGCTTCCTCGACGGGGCTACGGATCCGGCGCTCATCTGCGAAGGGGCCTGGCCGGTGGTCGGCGAGGGAACCGTGCGAGCAGTCGCCCAGGTGACAGAGGTCGAAGGCGATGTCGTTCGCGTCCGTCCCCTTCCCGGTACGGTAGACGAGCATCGTCACCTACTGTCTCACCGGGTTGCCTGAGGCGATACCGAGGCAGCTAGCTCGCCGCATGCGGTTCGCTCACGTTCCGATCGACGGCGTGAACGTGCACGTCAGCGACCCCGGTAGGCCGTTGGCACTCGTATTCGAACTTCGACGACGTGCGACTTCGGATCGCCCAGTCGCTCTCTGCCTGATGGATCCCGGGTGGCTCCAGGCGCGGCTCCGCATTGAGGATGCGCCGCCACCAGGTAAAGAGATCTCTCGTGCTACGCAGCCGATCCGAAGAATCCGGCATCCCCGAAGGAGAAAACCCCGCCGTCCGCGCCGACGAGCCAGTAGCCCTTGCTATCGGGGGTGAGCGTCATGCCGGTGATCGGTGCAGCCGGCGCAATCCCGAGGCCAGGGAGCGAGCCGTAGAACTTGGCACTCCCAAATGCGAACACCCCGCCGTCGGTGCCGACCTCCCAGAAGCCCTGGTCGTTAGGGGTGAGGGCGCCGCCTGCAAGTAGCGTGGGTAGAGAGGGCCCTGAGGCTCCAAGCGAGGGAGCGTCGCCAAAGGAGGCGACGCTCCCCGCAGCCTCGGCGAAAGCCACCACGTACCCCCCACCGTCACGGGTCGGCAGCAACGCTGTCGCCCCGCCGCGACCGCCGCCGGTCGCCGATCCGAAGAAGTGGGCGTCCCCGAAGGCAAAGACCCCGCCGTCGGCACCGACTAGCCAGTAGCCCTTGCCGTCGGGGGTGCTCGCGATGCCGGTAATCACTCCGTATGGCTTGAGTTGGATACCCGGCAGTGAGCCGTAGAAGCCGGCGTCCCCGAAGGCGAAGACCCCGCCGTCGGCACCGACAAGCCAGTAGCCCTTGCCGTCGGGGGTGCTCGCGATGCCGGTAATCGGCGCTGCCGGGGTGATCCCGAGGCCAGGGAGCGAGCCGTAGAACCCCGCGTCTCCGTAGCTGAAGACCCCGCCGCCCGCTTGGGCCAACCAGTAACCGTTGCCCTCGGGAGTCGGGGCCATGCCCACGAAGCGTGAAGGCGGCGGGGTGGTGCTCGTGACGGTGAACGCCACGCTGAGCAGCGGCCCGAGTGGGTGGCAGGACTCGGGGGTTACGAAGTCCCAGGTACCGGTCGTCAAGTCTCCGGCTCGGCGCGTGGCAGCGCCTCCCACGTAGGGCGGGACAACAAAGGTTGCCGACCACGATCCGTCGGAGCCCGGCGCCTGTGCGACTCCTTCCTCAGGTCCGTACGGCGAAGGGCTCTCAAAGGTCACTCCGAAGGTGTTCTGGCTCGTGCAGCCCGGGCCGAAGACGCCTGAAAGGTGCACGACCGTACCGACAGGACCCGAGGTCGGGCTGACTGTGAGCGTGCCGGCCTGCTGGGCAGATGCAGGTGGCACTTCGATTCCTAGGCTCATCCCGATGGCGAGGAGAAGCGCCCACCCGCCCACCATCAACCGCCCGCTTCGACATCCGACCCACCACACACGCCGCCCTGCTGGCGCTGTCAGAGAGGCCCACCTCATGGCTTGGCCACGTACCAGCCGAACTGCTGTTCATGTGCCCAGGCAGCTTCGGGGTCGCCGTAACCTCCACCGCAATAGCCCTGGTTGTCACATACGGAGGTGGGCGTCCCGATGTACCAGAAGCCCCACATGATCTGGGTCCACGCATTGTTCTGCCAGGCGTACGTGTATCCGGACTGAGGAGGGGGGCACGGCGGCACTCCCCCTCCGGTGTCGCACATTCTGCTCGCGGGGAGTGCCTGCGGGATACCGTAGGCACCAGAACTCGGGTTCTGAGCGTTCCATTGCCACCCGCTCTCCTGATTCCAAAGTGGAAGCAGCCCGTCACACCACTGACCGCTCTGTCCGTTCGGGTTGGGACACGAGTAGGTCTCGCCACTGGTGAACACCTCGCCCCAGTCGCCCTGGGGCAGCATAAGGAAGCCGATCTGCTGGGCGTAGCTGCTCCCGAGCTCCGAGGAGACTGACGCGTTGCCCTCGAAGGGCAGGTTGAAGCTGAAGGTTCCGCCGTCGGCCCCAACCACGTCGTATCCGGCGGTGCCGTAGCCGCTGACCCCGTCGATCGGTCCCCACGGGATACCTACCGCCGAGTTCACGCTGCCCTCGTACTGGGCAGTGCCGTAGGTATAGGTGTGACCCTCGCGGTCTACCATCCAAAAGCCGTTGGCGGCACCGGGCCAGTTCGCCGCCCCGATCGCGACGGCCGGATCGGTATAGATGTTGAAGCTACCTCCTGGGGCGGTCGATCCCGAGCCCGACGAAGTGAAAGTGTAGACGGTGCCATCGGCGAGCAGCATGGCATACCCGTTGCCCCAGTTCGTCGCCGACACCACCTCGAGCGTGCTCACCCCGAGGCCGGGAAGAGAGCCGTAGAAGGGTACGTCACCATAGGCGAAGACCCCGCCGTCGGCGTCGATCTCCCAGTAGCCGCCACCATCGGGGCTCGAAACGATCGCAACCGTCTGGGGACCACCACTGCCGCCGCTGCCGTGGATCGAGCCGTAGAAGCCAGCATTCCCGAACGCGAACACCCCGCCGTCGGCACCCACCTCCCAGTACCCGCCGCCGCTCGGCGTGGCAGCCATTCCCGCCATGGGGGCGGCGAGGCTTTGGCCACCCATGGAACCATAGAACGGGGCGTTGAAGGCGAACACCCCACCGTCGCTCGCTACCTCCCAGTAGCCGCTCCCACTCGTCGCGGGGTCCACGGCCACACCCACGACCGAGGCGTTGGAAGCAACCGAGTTTGGCGTGGGGCCCACGCCATAGCACAGCTGGCCGACACATCCTTGGGCCGACGATCCGTTGTCGACCACAGCAGCACCTGCCGCCTGTGGTACGCCAAGGTAGATGACAAGGAACGCGAGCACCGCACAGGCAGTGGCTACCCCACCGACCCTTCGGTTCCGCACTTGGAAACGAATGCTCATCGCGACTCCCTTCTCGTGCTGGCTACATCTCCCGGTTGGACATCACAGGCGTGCTGCAATGAACGCTGCGTAGGTCCGGCAGCGCCTGTCAAGGCAACAATGAGTGCAATAGTCTGGATACGGAGACTCCTCATAGAGCAGGTGCTGCTGGCGCAATGCTCGCTATTGCGTCCTGGCTACAACTTGGATTGCCCAAGTCACTGTTACCAGCCGTACACCGCGCCGTATGTTCCACTTGGTTTCGATCAGTAGTTACCGCAGACAGTGCCATAGGAGTACCAGGGGCCACTTGGTGGGTTGCTGTCCCACCACCACGTGGATGTCCAGGTTGCAGAGAAGTCGCGTGGTCCCCAGACGACTTCGTTGTATTGTCCGTAGGTAAGGGTGGACTCGCTTGCGTCGGCGATGTAGGCGCCTGTGGAGCACCCGGAGCCGCCGGGGTTGTCGCCGAGCTCTGTGTGTCCGGTGTTGCTTCCGCCGCTCATGTAGGTGTAAGCCGCGGCCATGTAGTTCGGGTTGCCGTTGACGGTGGCAGTGCCGACGCAGGCGACGCCGTCGGTGATGGCTCCGTAGTTGTAGTAGGTCATGTACGGGCAGTACGCGGCGGTCGCTGGGGTCGTCGAGGTCTGAGGGGCAGCGTTCGAGCTCGTGGTGCTCGCGGCGCTGGACATGCAGCTCCCGGTGAGCGACACGCTGTCGGTGGTGATGCCTGCTGGGATGGGGGTTCCACCGGTGGAGGTGGTTGCCACAATGCTCACCGAGGCGATGCTGCAACCCCTCTGGCGCAGTGCCGTGCGCCAGTTTGTGTTCTCGATCCCGGCGCGCTGCTCAGAAGCCCACTGCTGCCAAGTGCTCGTCGATGCCCCGGGAGGCGGCGGCGGGGGGATTGTCGCTGCGCTGGCCGCTGCGGCGGTGGCGCTGCTGGCGAAGAGCGCCACTGGGGCAGTAGCAACCAAGAGAGCCACCGCTGCAGCAAGCAGCTTCTTTCGACCAACGCCGCCCTGGGGATCCTCAGACAAGGCTCTGGGGGCTCGCCACCAGTGTTCGTGCCCTTGGAGTTGCTGCACGGAGTACCTCCTGGTCGACATCTGCACCGGACTGTAGTGTACTCTACTATACAGAGTACTACTCGTCAAGATGCTCCTGTTATCGCAGAGCGTAGGGTACCCTGGAGGTTCGATGGCGCGGCTCGGCCCAAGGTCCTTCGTGCAACGTGACACGTACCGGAGCGCACTGGTCCACGACGACCAGGTGGCAGCCGCCTTTGTCGCGCTCTTCGAGGTGCGACGCGTGTCGCGCCGGGTGCGAGCCCTGAGAGCCCAGGCGTGGGTGCCCCTGGTTGTGTTCGGCACCACCCTGCTTGGCGGGGTTGCCGTCCTTGGTCGAGAGCCGCCCCGTGCTCTTCATGTTTACTGTGGCAGATTTGCCGCAGCGAACGTCGTGTGGGCACGGTGCGCTACGACAGGCGGCATTGCACCGCAAGTCGCGTCGGCAGCGAGCCGCTCGTCGCCGCACACGCTGACTCTCACCGGTGGGGTTCCCCTGGCGTTGTCCCTCGGCGACCACTGGTGGTACTGGAGCGCTGCTATGGGTGTCGCTTTGGCGATGCTGGGCGTGCTTCGGGCCCTGGCCAGGCCGTACGCACCCATGGCTCTGCGCTGGTATGCCGTGGCCTTGCTCAGCGCCCTGGTCAGCCAGCAAGCCGCGGTGCACGCCGGATGGACGACGACAAGCGCCGGGGTCTTCGCTGCCGGTAGCGGCCTTGCAGTTCTCGCCGCGCTAGATCGCTGTCGGGTCCTACTCGTTGCCGGCGGAGCCCTGCTCGGCGCATCCGCCTTGTTGCGAGTCCTCCCTGCGGTGTCCGCATCGCTTCCGTTGCCGACAACCCTCCCGCCAGCGTCCGCTGCGCAGCTGGCACTCGGGATTGGTCTGGTCGCGGCTGCCAGCGTGACCTGGTGGCGATCAGCTCCCCGAGAGCGGTGGCGGATTCGTCACCGTGACCTCACGCCCAGGGCTTGCGATGTATGAACCACGGGAGGTGAGCGTCAGCACAGCTGCCCTTCAGTCTCTCTCCGATGTCGTTCACCAACGCAGCCGTCTCTCCGTGCTGGCCACACTCTACGAGGTGGGCCGATGCGACTTCGCCTTTCTGTCGCAGGTGACCGGCCTCACCGACGGAAACCTGTCGCGCCACCTGCAAATCCTCGAAGAAGGCGGCCTTGTGAAAATCGACAAGGTCTTCGTCGGCAAGCGGCCGCGCACGCTCCTCGAGCTCGCACCACAAGGCGTCCGCGCCTTCGAGCACGAGTTGAGCGTGCTACGAGATCTCGTGGAGGCGGCACGGCCCGCGCGACGCGGCCGATCGGCAGCGGCACGGAAACGGATCACAAGCACAATCCCACCGGTTGTCGAGCCCGACACCACCTGACGGCCCTGGCGCTCTCGAATACGTAAAGAAAGTTTGAACGCGCTGCCGGTCGCTCGCGGTTGGGGCAGGTGCCGGGCGACGAAGGAGTGAGGCGCCTGCCCCAACCTAGTTCTTCTTGGTCCACCCACTTCTGGATCTTGTGACAAGTTTCAGGCGGCGGCTCCAAGTCGTGCGCCGACGACGTAGTCCGTGACAGCGTGGTCGATGACATGGAGGGCGCTGCGCAGCTCTGGGGATGCTGGTGGCTTGTCGGCTTCAAGGAGGGGCGCGAGTAGGCGCGATCGGAGCTTGGTGTAGAAGACGGCGACGCGGATTCCCTCGGAGGTGAGGGTGTAGGTGTTGGTGCCCTCCTGGCGGGCGATCAGGCCGTGGAGGCGCAGGCGACGAAGGTCATAGCTCATCTGCGAGGAGCTGTAGTCCCGGCCGAGGAGTCCGGCCACCTGCCCGCGAAGGCTCTTGTTGGTGAAGCCGGTGACGGCGTGGATGACGAGGCAGAGAGCACCGGCCAGGGCCATGGCGCGTTCATCCCCGAAGCGCAGTGCTCCGGTTCGTTGGCCCGCTTTCGCGTAAGGCTGGTGGATGCGCTCAAAGAGCGCAGTGCCGATGGCACAGCCCTGGCCGGCTCTCTCGATCATAAGCAGACGGTCGTTGACCTGGCGCGCCCGGACGACCAGGTGCCATCGAGGCTGAGCTCAAGAAGGTCGACGCCGGCATCGAGCGCTACCTCCGAGCCTTCGAGACAGGCGCCATGCCCGAAACGTTGTGCGGGGAACGGGTGAAGGCACTTGGCGCCCAGGCAGCTGCCCTTCGAGCCCGGCGAGAGCAGCTGGCAGACGAGATGGAGGAGGCAGACCTCAGGCCACCTACGCGAGAGGAGCTCTCAGCGCTCCGTGAACAGGTGGCCGAAGCGGTGGCGAAGGGATCACGAGGCCAGGTGAAGGCCTTACTCCAAGCCCTGATCCACGAGATCCGGGTGGACAGCCGCCACGCCATCCACCCGACCTTCCGTGTTCCTCTGGGCGGGGACCACCACCAAGACGATGCGGTTCGCGCACCGTCCCGATCGGTGGGCCGTACAGGACTCGAACCTGTGACCCCTTGCGCGTCATGCAAGTGCGCTACCAGCTGCGCCAACGGCCCGTGAGCGGAGACCCTACCACCGGCCTTCGCCACCAGCGCTCCACAGGCGGGCCCCGGCGACGCGCCCCGCACGCGTCCCCAAGACCCGTGACACGATGAAAGGCACGGGGCGAGGAAGACAGGGAGAGCAAAGGGAGAGCAGCAGCCCCGTTGCCGTTGCTCCCGTTCAGGGATCCCACCGCCAGCCTCTGCCACCGAGCATCTACACTGACCGCGTGGCCGAGGCGAACACGACCGCTGGTGTAGCTGCCACCTCCGCCGAGGGCGCCCGTCCGGTTCGACGGGGTCTGGCGATGGCCGTCGTCATGACCGGTGTCCTCATCACCGCCGTCGACACCACCATCGTGGTGCTGGCGCTGCCCGAGATCGAGCGGGGGCTCCACGTCGCCCTGGCCTCGGTCATCTGGGTCGTCATCGGTTACCTCCTCGTCGTCACGCTGCTCGCCTCCCAGGTCGGACGCATGGGTGACATGTTCGGACGGGTCCGGATGTACGAAGCAGGCTTTGTCGTGTTCATCGTGGGCTCCGCCTTGTGCGCGTTGTCGTGGAACGAGGCTTCGATCATCGCCTTCCGTCTCCTCCAGGGCGTTGGCGGCGCCTTCGTCAGCGCGAACAGCGGCGCCGTCATCGCCGACCTGTTCCCGCCCCATGAACGGGGACGGGCCTACGGGTTCAACGGGATCGGCTGGAGCATGGGAGCGGTGCTCGGCATCGTGCTCGGCGGCCTGATCGTCACGTTCATCTCGTGGCGGTGGATCTTCTGGATCAACGTGCCGATCGGTATCGCCGCCGTCTCCCTGGCGCTGAGGGTCCTCCACGACACGGGTAATCGCCAACACCACCGGCTCGACCTCGTGGGTATGGTGATGGCCGGCCTCGGTCTCTTCGGCGTCCTGTGGGGAGTGACCAACCTCTCCACCCACTCGCTCGACTCCTCCCTCGTCGGCTTCCTGGTCGGCGGGGTGGCCTGCCTCGCGCTGTTCGTCGTCATCGAGCATCGGCAGGCCGAGCCGATGGTGCATCTCTCCTTGTTCCGGGTGCCGACGATGTCGCCCTCTCTGCTCGCCGCGCTGTGCCAGGGGCTCGCCAACTACGCCGTGCTCTTCCTCGTCATCATGTACCTGCAAGGGCCCCGAGGCCTCTCCCCGCTCCACGCATCGCTGCTGCTCGTCCCCGGCTACCTGATCGGCGGTGCGATCGGCCCCTTCTCCGGTCGCATGGCGGACCGTGTCGGACCCGTCATCCCCGCCACCCTCGGCCTCCTCGTCCAGGTCGTCGCCCTGTTCCTCTACGCCCACCTGGGCATCACTACCGGGCTGTGGCTCGTCGTCGTGGCCAGCGTGGTGAACGGGATCGGGTCGTCGAGCTTCTTCCCGGCGAACAACTCTGCCGTCATGAAGGCCTCTCCCGCAGAGTCCTACGGCATCTCCTCCGGCGTCCTCCGGACGTTCCAGAACACCGGGATGGTCTTCTCCTTCTCCATGGCCATCCTCATCGCCTCACGATCGATCCCGCGCCACATTGCTTTCGCCATCTTCGTCGGCACGGCGAAGTTGCATGGGCATGTGGCCTCCGTCTTCACGGCCGGCCTCCACTCCGCCTTCTACGCCTCCATGGGGTTCCTCGTGCTCGCAGCCGTGCTCTCCGCCACCCGGGTGCGGCACCGCTTCGCTACCCGGCCCCCGGCGACGGCCGCCGGCGCCCGTACGGACGCACCGACCAGGTCAGTCGCCGTCGGCGACTGACCTCACCGATGACTCCAGAGGCGGCGGGCGGAATCGAACCGCCGTACGGGGCTTTGCAGGCCCCTGCCTAAACCACTCGGCCACGCCGCCAAGGCGCGAGCGGAGCCTATCCGCTCCCCGTACCCCCGCCGCACCGCTGGCACCCTGGTCACCCCGGGGTCGGCAAGGTGGTTGAATCGCACCATGCGCATCGGACTCATCGCCCCGCCGTGGACACCCATACCGCCGCCGCTCTACGGAGGGATCGAGGTGGTGGTCGACCAGTTGGCCCAGGGCCTCCAGGCGGCGGGGCACGACGTCCTTTTGTGCACCACCGGCGATTCCACGTGTCCTGTCCCAAAGACGTGGGTTCTCCCGGAAGCGGAAGGCGATCGCATCGGCAGTGCCGTTCCCGAGCTACGCCACGTGCTCCACGCCTATGAAGCGGTCAGGGACTGCGACATCGTCCACGACCACACGATCTTCGGCCCCTTCCACGCCATTGCCTTCCCCGACCTGCCGGTGGTGACGACCATCCACGGCCCGTTCAACGACGACCTGAGGCAGATCTATGCAGCACTCGTCCCACGGGTGCCGATCGTCGCCATCTCCCACGCCCAGCACCGGGCCGCACCGGAGATCCCGGTGGCCAGGGTGATCCACCACGGCATCGACGCCACGGTCTTCCCGGTCGGCGACGGGTCGGGCGACAGCGATGGGCCCTACCTGCTGTTCCTCGGGCGCATGGCCCCTGACAAGGGCGCGCACCGAGCCGTCCGCGCTGCCCGGAAGGCCGGGGTCCGGCTGCTCATGGCGGCGAAGATGCGAGAGCCGCGAGAACGCCAGTACTTCGCCGAGGTCGTCGAACCGCTCCTCGGCGCTGATGCCGTCTACCTCGGCGAGGTACCCCACGAGCGGAAGCTGGAGCTCCTCGCCGGCGCGACGGGGCTCCTGTTCCCGATCCGGTGGAACGAGCCCTTCGGGATGGTGATGATCGAGGCGATGGCCTGTGGCACACCCGTGATCGCCTTCCGGGAAGGCGCCGCACCCGAGGTGGTCGACGACGGGCAGACCGGGTTCCTCTGCGACGACGAGGCAGGGATGGTCGACGCCATCGGCAGGCTCGGCAGCATCTCGCGCCTCACCTGTCGGCAGGCCGTCGAAGGCTACTTCTCCGCCGAGCGCATGGTGAGCGAGCACATCGAGCTGTACGAGGAGCTCCGCCGGTAGCGTCGCCGCACGGCATGACGGAGCATCGGCAGGCACGTCACGGGGTCACGGACCGTCGCGCTGCCACGTGCATGTCGGCCGCGTCGTAGCGTGCTCAGGCGGCCGAGACACCGTGGTCCGCTACCGCCAGGGCCGGTGACTCGGCGGCTACTGTGAGGAGAGATGCAGTTCAAACGGGGCCCGTCGTCATCGGAGATGATGCGCGTCGTCATGTCCGTCACGACGGCGGTCTACGTGACCATCCCGGTGTACGCCGCAGCGGTGCTGCTCTACCGGCGCGGCGTCAAGGTCGGTGCCGACATCGCTACCGCCTACGCCCTGGCCGGTGTCCTTCTCTGTCTGACCGTCTACGACTACCGGCGGACCCGCCGACGACGGGCCGAGATGAACGTCCCGTTCGCGCTCGCCCAGCTCCTTGTCGGCGTGGCGGTCGTCACCTTCGTGAACCTGGGTGCCGGAGGCGCCCCCGGAACGTACCGGATCCTCTACCTTCTTCCCCTCGTCGTCGTGGCAGTCATGGGCGACCTTGCCTTGATCGCGACCGTCTGGACGGTGTCCCTGGCATGCCTGGGCTACGTCGTCTTCCGACAGACGGGTCACCAGGTGGACACCACGGTCTGGACGATGGTGATCGACGGTTCGGCGTGGGGAGCGGTCGTGGTGGCCGTGCATCTGGCGGCACAGCGCTTCCTTGCCGGCACGGCCACCGCCGAGGCTGTGGCCGAATTGGCTGGTGTGGCCGACCGTGTAGAGCGGTGGCCCGAGGGTCTCGCCCCATGCATGCCGCTTATCGCCCGGGCACTCGACGCCGACCGGGTCTTCATGTTCGCCGGATCGCCAGGTGCCACGCTCGGCGCGATTGCCACCCATCCCCAGGGCGCCGGGGTGCATCCTGCCCTCGCCACCGGTGCAGCCCGGGCGCTTGACGGTGACCGCATCGTCTACGCGGGCGAACTGGTCTTCATCCCTGGGCGGACGGCCTCCGGCCTCGACGTGGTCATCGTGATCCGTCAGGCCGCTCGGCACCACGTGCGCTCGGAGATCGCCGTCACGGTCAGCCGACTGATCGTCGGCATCGTCGACCGCGCGTCCCTGATCGGTAGCTTGCGCGAACTCGCCATGACCGACCCCCTCACCGGCCTGCCCAACCGTCGGTCCATGTTCGAGTCGCTCGACCGCCTCGTAGCCATCGCCGCCCGGAACGCCGAACCGTTCTCGGTCGCCATGATCGACCTCGACCACTTCAAGGACTACAACGACCGATGCGGCCACCAGGCCGGGGACCAGATCCTCCGCGATCTCGGCGCCGCGTTCACCGCCGGGATCCGCCACCAGGACCTCGTCGCCCGGTACGGCGGTGAAGAATTCTGCGTCCTCATGCCCGGTACCACCGTCCGCGGCGCGGCGACACTCCTCGACCATCTCCGCCGGCAGCAGTCCGAGGGGAGCGTGGCGGTCGTGTCTTTCTCTGCCGGCATCGCCCAGTGGGACGGCCACGAAACGCCCGACGAGCTGCTCGCCCGGGCGGACGCTGCGCTCTATCGGGCCAAGGAGCACGGGCGCGACCGGGTCGAGACCGCTGCGTAAGGGAACACCTCTCCGAACACCCGCTCCCTGAACAGGGACGTGCGAAGTGCCCGTCCGCTGCCGGCGACAGCTGCTCAGGCCGGCGACAGCTGCTCAGGCGCGACGCGGCTCAGGCATGACGCCTGAACAGGATCCACCCGATGGCGGCCACGACCCCCACCACCACCACGGCCTTGACGGCGAGCCAGATCATCCCTACGACGAAATTGAGGAGGGCGAAGGCCACGACCACGGCGACGACGCCACCGGCGACCATCAGGGCCATGTCGAATGTCCGCAGTCCAGAACGCTTCACGTGCTCTGTCTGGCGTGATTCCACTCGCGTGTCGAGCTCCTTGGCCACGCCTTCATGGTAGTCCGCCGGGCGCACCGGGAGATGGCGCCCGCCCGCAACCCGACCAGGGGGCTCGGGTTCCCCGAACCGTCGGCGCCGGCCCGAACGGCCACCCAGCCGTCCGGTGCTACCGTCCGGCAGTGGCGTCGCTCCGCCAGGTACGCCAGGAACTGATCGACGACCCGAGCCTCACGGGCATGGCCTTCTGTCGTGAGTACAGCTCGGCAGCCGACCGCTGGTTGACTGATCTCTTCGGTGAGGCAACCGGTGGCCACCACCACGGGGTCGCCCTGCTCGCCGTGGGCGGGTACGGCCGGTCGGAGCTGTGTCCCTACAGCGACCTCGATGTCGTGCTCGTGCACAGGGACCGCCGCGACGTCTCCGACGTCGCCGACCGGCTCTGGTACCCGGTCTGGGACGACGGGATCGCCCTCGACCACAGTGTCCGGTCCCAACGCGAGGTCCTCCAGGCGGCGGCAGCCGATCTCCGGGTGGCCCTCGGCCTCCTCGACGCCCGCATGGTGTGCGGAGACGAGCACGTCGCCGAGATGGTCGTCCGCGAGGCAACCGAGCAGTGGCAGAGGCAGCGGCCCGCGTGGCTCGGAGCCCTCGGCGACCAGGTGGCCGCCCGACACGCCGTCGCCGGCGACGTGGCGTTCCTGCTCGAACCCGACCTGAAGGAGGCTCGCGGAGGCCTCCGGGATGCCGGGGCGCTCCGAGCCGTGATGCTGGCGCTTCCCGACCTCGCCGACTACGTCGACGTCACCGCGGTGACCGACGCCGAACGGGTCCTCACGCGGATCAGGATCGAGCTGCACCGCCGGGCCGGCCGGGAGCTGAACCGCCTGCTCCTCCAGGAACAGGACGAGATCGCTGCCACGCTCACGGCCGGCGATGCCGACCGCCTGATGACCGAGGTGGCCCATGCAGGGCGGACGATCGCGTGGGAGGGGGACGACGCGTGGCGGCGGTGCCGGCTCCTGCTCTCCTCGGGACTCGGACGGCCGGCGCGGTGGCGGTCGAGCCACCGCCGGGCGCGCGCGCGTCACGGGGGAACTGGAGACCCGATACCTGCCGCCGGGTCATGGCGGCGCGGAACGGGCATCCTGGACGGCGAGGTGGTGGTGCTCGACGACTCGACGGCCGCCGACGATCCCGATCTCGCGCTCCGCCTGGCGCTCGCTGCCGCCGAACGCAATCTCCCCATTTCACGGAGCGCCCTCAACCTGTTGGGACGCAAGGCACCCGCGCCCCCCTCGCCGTGGCCGGCTCCGACCCGGGCGCTGTTCGTCGATCTGCTCGCCACCGGCTCGCCGGCGATCGCCGCCATCGAAGCCCTCGAGCAGCGGGGGGTGTTCAGTCGATATCTCCCAGAGTGGTCCAGTGTCCGGAACAAGCCCCAGCGGAACGCCTACCACCGTTTCACCGTTGACCGGCACCTCCTGGAGGCCACCGCCCTCGCCGCCGGATTGGTGGGACGCGTGGCACGTCCCGACCTGCTCCTGGTCGGAACCCTCCTCCACGACATCGGGAAAGGCTTCCCTGGCGATCACACCGAGGTCGGCGTGCGGATGGTCCCCGAGATCGCCACCCGAATGGGGTTCCCGCCGGGCGACGTCGCCGTCCTCACCACCCTCGTCCGTCTCCACCTCCTGCTCCCCGACATGGCGACGAGGCGTGACCTGAGCGACCCGGCCACCGCTGAGCGGGTGGCAAGCGAGGTCGGGAGCCGATCCACTCTTGACCTCCTGGCGGCCATGGTGGAAGCGGACAGCCAGGCGACTGGTCCCTCAGCCTGGGGATCGTGGAAGGCAGGGCTGCTCGGGGAGCTGGTCGAC
Organism: Actinomycetes bacterium; assembly: GCA_021820665.1. Lineage (GTDB taxonomy): Bacteria > Actinomycetota > Acidimicrobiia > Acidimicrobiales > RAAP-2 > JAKADK01. The sequence goes on from JAKADK010000024.1 coordinate 15,829, forward strand.
CGGACCTCGCTCGTCCTGGAAGGAAGGCGGCCCCAGGCGCCGACGACGTGGCTCACCGAAGAGCACCGCGTCATGATGGCGACGGTCCGCGAGCACGGTCAACCTGCCCTCGCCCTCGAAGACCCGACGCTCAGCGTGATCGCGCCCGACCGACCCGGCCTCCTCTCCGCCGTAGCCGGCGTGCTCGCCCTCCACGGCCTCGACGTCCGATCCGCCATGGTCGACGGGGAGGGCGGCATCGCCGTGGAGATCTTCACCGTCGAGCCAGCCCGGGGGCGGTGGCCCTCGACGGTGGGCCTGGCCGAGGACCTGAGCGCCGCCCTCGCCGGTACGCTCCCGCTGGACGAGCGCCTGGCCGAGCGGGCACGCACCTACCGTGCCGACCGCCAGGCCGTACCGCCCCACTTGGTCGCCACCCAGGTCACCATCGACAACGACGCCTCCGAGCACGCCACTGTCGTCGAGGTACGGGCGGCAGACGTGATCGGTCAACTACACCGGATCACCGGAGCGCTCTTCTCCTGCGGTGTGGATGTCGTCTCGGCCCACGTTTCCACGTTCGGACCGGCCGTGGTCGACGCCTTCTATGTCCGCGGCCCCGACGGCGAGAAGGTCACCGACCAGGCCGCCCTCTCCCGGATCGAGCAGGCGCTCGTCGCCGGCATGGTCGACGACTGACGGCGGCGAGCCGGGTCTGCGCGGGGGCGCCGGGTGAGAAGGAGGACCCCACTGGTACCATGGTGGGGAGGTTGCCTGACCATGTCATCCGCTCACGCGAAGCCACCACGTCTCCGATTCGGGGCGCACAACTCCCTCCTGATCGCGGTGGTCGTCGTCGCGGTCGCCGTGCTCGGTGGCATCGGCGCCCTGGTTGCCGTGCGCTCCAGACCGGCATCGGCGGGAACCACGGGTGGTGCGGCGTCCACGACCGGCATCGTCGGCGGGCCGTTTGCCGTCTCCTCAACCACGCCGGCTCGGGGCGCGACTAGCTTCCCGTCGGATGGGACCATTGTCGTCCGGTTCTCGACCGCCCTTTCTTCCATCAGCCCCATGCCGTCCCTCACGCCAGCCGTCCCGGGGACATGGCATCGGGCCTCCGCCACCAGCGTGGAGTTCGTGCCTTCGATGCCGCTCCCGCCCTACGGCAAAGAGACGATCGTCATTCCCGGTGGCATCTCGGGTGTCCGGGGCGCCGACGGCTCCACGCTGCGGGCCACCGACACGGTGAGCTTCGACGTCGCCGGCGCCAGCATGCTCCGTCTCCAACAGTTGCTGGCCGAGCTCCACTACCTCCCGCTGACCTTCTCCCCCGCCGCGCCGGTGGCCCGACCCCAGGACCTCGCCGAGGTGCAGCACGGGACCTTCACCTGGCGGTGGACGCCACCCGCTTGGGAACAGGCCCTGTGGACGCCCGGCATCGCCAACCCGATCACGCAGGGAGCAGTGATGGCCTTCCAGCACCAGAACGGGATGGCCAACACCGGCATCGCCACGGCAGCGACGTGGACGAAGCTGTTCCAGGCGGTGAGGGCCGGCAACGACGACCAGAAGCCCTACGACTACGTCTACGTCTCCAAGACGTTGCCCGAGACCCTCACGCTCTACCAGGAAGGCAAGGTGGTCCTCACCTCGCCGACCAATACCGGCCTCCCCGGGTACCCCACCACAGACGGGACCTACCCGATCTACCTCCGGTTCACCGAGAACTACATGAGCGGGACAAACCCCAACGGCACCCACTACCACGACCTCGTGCACTGGATCAATTACTTCAACGGCAGCGAAGCCGTGCACGGCTTCGTCCGCGCCACCTACGGGTTCCCGCAGAGCCTCGGCTGTGCCGAGCTCCCCGTGGCCACCGCCGGCCAGGTCTACCCGTACCTAGCGATCGGCGACCTCGTCACCATCGCCAACTGATCCCGCCCTCGACAAATCGCCCCACACAGGGCACAATAGTGACTTAACGTGTAGCATCGTTCACGGAACGTGATGAATCGTCGAGGGCGGCGACTCACCCGGTCGCTCCTGGGGACGGTCCGAGTCGAAGGGTGGCCGGGGATGGGCAATGTGACGACGGGAGACCGCCGGGGCGGGCGCGGCGGCACTGGGTGGGAACGAGAGGCGGGTCAGAGCGTAGGCTCCGAGCACCGCCGCCGGGGCGAACGGCATGGTGGCTTCCGGTCGATGCGGCATGGTGGCTTCCGGTCGATGCGGCATGGTGGCTTCCGGTCGATGTGCTGCCCTCCGGGGCCGGAAATCCCGCCGGGAGCCGGGTGTCCCACGGTCCTAGCGGCGACGGGGCGTTCCGACCTAGCCTCTGCTTGCCGGAATTCGACGGGAGGGACACCACGATGAGCCAGACCACCAGTGCGGACGAATCCTCGGCGGCATCGCTCGTCGGGAACTTGGAGGTCTTCTCTCTCGCCGATGTCCTCCACCTGCTGGAAGAGACCCGGCAGACCGGGGAGTTCCAGGTCGTCGGCTCCGGGATCGACGGTCGACTGTGGCTCGACAACGGCGAGCTCTCAAACGCCCACGTCGGGACGGCGACGACGATCGGCCAGGCGGTCTTCGAGCTCGCCTGCATCATCGAAGGATGGTTCTACTTCACTTCCGGCCTGGTGTCGTCCTCCGGCCAGCCGAAGGTGCCGATCGGCGCCGTCCTGTCCGAGGTCCGGCCCCAGGTCGAGGAGTGGTTCGAGCTCCGCCGGGTGGTGCCCCTCGACGCCGTGGTCGAGCTCGCTCCGAACCCTCCTGGCGATGACGTGCAGATCCGCGGCGACCAGTGGCGCGTGCTCACCATGATCGGGAAGGGCGGACAGTCGGTGCAGTCGGTGCTCGACGCCATCGAGGACGACCCGGTGGCGTCGCTCCGCACGCTGCGCGACCTGTGCCAGTCGGGCCTGATCATCCTCGAGGGCGGAGCTCCCGGTCCCCTGGTCTCCCCGTTCACGTCGGCGGTCAGGGAGCCCGCTCCCGTGGCCCCGGTGGCAACCGACGTGATCGGGAGCCTCGCCGACGTCGCCATCATGCCTCCACCGATCGTCGACGACCCATGGACGCCGGCACCGGAGAGCGAGCGGGCGGAGAAGAACGGGGTCGCCTGAGGCCGCTCGGCCACTGGATGCCGGCGGAGCCGACCCGGCACGCTCCCGTGCCGCTGCTCGCCACTACCCGGGGGACGCCAGACGGTCTGCCAGTAGAGCGACCAGGCCCATGAAGGCACGGCTCCGGTGGGAGATCTGGTGCTTCTCCGCCCTCGTCATCTCGGCGAACGTCCGGCTCGGATCGTCATCGGGAGCGAACACCGGGTCGTAGCCGAAGCCGTTGTCACCGCGGCGCCGGGACGTGATGTGCCCGCGGACCTCCCCCGTGCACGACAATTCTCTCCCGTCCGGGAGCACCGCGTAGGCAACCGTCTTGAATACGGCCCGGCGGGCAGCGGATGTGCCGGCGCCGACCCGCTCGAGCTCGTCCAGCAGCTTCGCGACGTTCTTCGCGTCGTCCGCCGGTTCCCCGGCGAACCGGGCGGAACGCACTCCCGGCGCGCCATCCAGGGCCGCCACCTCGAGACCGGTGTCGTCGGCGATGGCACCCTCGCCGGTTGCCGCCGCCACGGCGTGCGCCTTCAACCTCGCGTTCTCCACAAGCGTCCCCCCGGTCTCCTCTATGTCAGGCACCCAGCGAGGGCGAGGCAAAACGAGAATGCCTGGAACCGCATCCAGCAGCTCTTCGATCTCCGTCACTTTGGCCGGATTGGCGCTCGCCAGCACCAACCGCATCACCTGGCCAGTCAACGTGCCGGGGGTGGCTCGCTCAACGCAGCGCGCTGGAGCTCCAGCAGTTCGCCGATCCCGTGCTCCGCGAGCGACAGCATCTCGTCGAGCTCGCCCTTCGAGAACGGCGCACCTTCCGCCGTGCCCTGCACCTCGACGAACCGACCAGAGCCGGTCATCACGACGTTCATGTCGACCTCGGCCCGGCTGTCCTCCTCATAGGGCAGATCGAGCACGCAGATGCCGTCGACGATCCCCACCGACACCGCGGCCACCGCGTCGGTGAGCGGGTGGATGCCGAGCACCCCGCCGCTCACCATCCTGGTCAGTGCATCGTGGAGCGCCACGTAGGCACCGCAGATCGACGCCGTCCGTGTGCCGCCGTCCGCCTGGAGCACGTCGCAATCAACAGTCACCTGGTGCTCCCCCAGGGTGACCATGTCACACACGGCCCGCAGCGATCGGCCGATGAGGCGCTGGATCTCCTGGGTCCGTCCGGACTGGCGGCCCTTCGCCGCTTCGCGGCCCACCCGTTCGGCAGTGGAACCGGGAAGCAACGAGTACTCGGCCGTCACCCATCCTTTGCCCGTGCCCCGCATCCACGGTGGGACACGCTCTTCCACCGACGCCGTGCACAGCACCTTCGTCCTGCCCATGGACACCAGCACCGATCCGGGGGCGAACACCGTGAAGTCCCGCTCGAAGCTGGCCCGCCTGATCTGGTCCTCCGCACGCCCGTCAGCTCGCCAGCCCCCGCCAGCTCCTTCCTGTTCGGTCGTCCCCATCCGTGCGCTCCTCCGCTCCGCGCCCGGTCCCGGACGCTGCCGTGCCCGGCACCAACACCGGTCCCGGGGGCGGCACTCTAGCCCAAGCGCAACGCTGCTGGAGGACGGCCCACGGCCTGACCCGGGCGGTGACTCACCTCCCCGCACCGGACCTTCGACGGCAGTCTCTCGGCCGTCTCGTGGGGGAAGGTTCCGATTTCCCCGGTGTCCCCGGGTGTCCGACTGGCCCGCAGTACCATGGCACCGTGGGAGGGGGCGTCACCGATCTGGGTACGGTCCGGCCGGCTGATCCACCGGGACGCGAGGCCCCGGCCGTCGCTCCGCCAGCCAGGCTCCGACGGCGATGGCGCCCGATCGCCGTTTCAGCACTCGTCCTCGTCTCTGGACTGGCCTATTGTTTCTTCTGGGTGCCCCTCGTGCACCACGGGCACCGTTGGGTGGAGCCTGGAGACATCTGGCAGACCTTCCGAAGCGCTCACTACGTCGGTTGGGGCGATATCGGGGGCATCTACACCGGTGGGACCCATCTCGTCACGTTTCCCGGGATCGCCGTCCTCCTCGCCCCCGTCGCCATGATCAGCGGAGCGCTCGGCCTTACCGAGTCGATCGCACCCTTTTACCTCGCCCACCCCACCGCATGGTTCCTCCTCGGCCCGGCCGAGATCCTGCTCGGGACCCCGATGCTCTTCGCTCTCGACGCAGTGGCGGAGCGATGTGCCCTCACGCCGACCAGGCGGTCGCTCCTGGCGATCTTCGAAGGCTTCCTTCTCTGGCAGGTCGTCGTGCTGTGGGGGCACCCGGAAGACGCCCTCGCCCTCGCCCTGGCGGTCTACGCGCTCCTCGCCGGCCGGGACGGCAAGTGGACGGCCGCTGGTTGGCTGTGGGGGGCATCCATGCTCGTCCAGCCGCTGACCGGGCTGATCCTACCGATCGCCATTGCACAGGCACCGAGGGGGATCCGGCTCCGGACCTGCGTGCAGGCGGCGCTGCCGAGCATTATCCTCCTCGCCCTCCCCCTGGCCACGAGCTGGTCGGCGACGACCAACGCTCTCCTGCGCCAGCCGAACTACCCCACGGTCGACCACCCCACCCCGTGGATGGCGTTCGCGCCCGTGCTCAAGCCCCACGTCACCGTGTCCGCGGGCCCACCCCGGTCGCTGGCCGTGCTCGGGGCGCTCGGTCTCGGCGTGTGGTCGCTGCGCCGACGGTGGTCGATCCGTGAGCTGCTCTGGCTGGCCGGGTTGGCCCTCGCCCTCCGGTGCGTGTTCGAGGCGGTGATGGACCCCTACTACCTGGTGCCGCCGGCTGCCCTGATCGTGACCGCCGCCTTCGTCCGCCCGGGCCGGTTGGGGTCTGTCGCAGCGACGCTCGCCATGGTCGTCGACACGATCTTCAGCTACCACCACCTCGGCGAATGGGCCTACTGGGTCCCGATGGTGGCATTGCTGGGGATCGGGTTGGCCTGCGGATGGCCGTGGACCGCGTCGTCAAGTCCCCCTCCCCCGCCGGATGACGTCTCCCACGGTGCGGGCACCGGCCCCCAAGACGCCACCGCACCGGAGCCGGTGGCAGGGCACGCTCCCGCTCCGACGACGGGGTGATCCTCCTGCTCTCGTTTTCCTCAGGTCGTACCTGACACCGTTGCCTCAGAAGTAGATGGTGCTCCGGGCGCGCTCCTCGACGACGTCCAAGTCGTCGGTCCACGCTCCAGTGGACAGGTACTTCCACCCCCCGTCGGGAGAGACGACGACGATCGTTCCCGCCTCAATCGTCGCGGCGCACCTGACCGCTCCCGCCACCGCCGCCCCGGTGGAGATCCCGGCGAAGATCCCGAGCTCGGCCAGGCGACGGGTCCACTCGATCGACTCCCTCGGCTTCACGATCGTCTTCCGGTCCAGGAGCTCCGTTCCCCCGCCGGCGGTGAAGATCGGCGGGATGTAGCCGTCGTCGAGATTGCGAAGCCCGTCGACCATCTCGCCGGTCGGCGGCTCGATCGCCCACACCTGCACGTCGGGGTTCCGCTCCTTGAGGAAGCGACCCACCCCGAGCAGGGTCCCCGACGTGCCCAGGCCGGCTACGAAGTGCGTCACCTCGGGACAGTCCCGCCAGATCTCGGGTGCCGTCCCTTCGTAGTGGGCCCGCGGGTTCGCCGGGTTCGCGTACTGGTAGAGGAAGGCCCACTCAGGATGCTCCCCGGCCAGTCGGCGGGCCAGGCGCACGGCGCCGTTCGAGCCCTCCGACCCGGGAGAGTCGATGATGTCGGCCCCCCAGACGCCGAGGAGCTGGCGTCGCTCGGGAGAGACGTTCGAGGGAAGGACGACGGTCAGCCGGTACCCTTTCATCCGGCACACCAAGGCGAGACCGATCCCCGTGTTCCCCGACGACGGCTCCACGAGGCGTTGACCGGGACTGAGGATGCCCTCCTTCTCGGCCTGCTCGACCATCGACAGTGCCACCCGGTCCTTCACCGAGCCGCCCGGGTTCTGTCCTTCGAGCTTCACCAGGATGTGCGCCCGGGGGTTCGGGCTCAGCGCGCTCACATCCACGAGCGGGGTGTTCCCGATCAGCTCCAGAACCGACCGGTACGCCGTCATCGCAGCGCAGGCACGCTCGCCAGCCACCCGCCGTCGCCGGATCCGCCGGCCACCGCGGGAAGGATCGAGATCTCGTCCGTCGGAGCGACCGGCGTGTCGAGGGACGACAGGTACCGGACGTCGTCGTCGTTCAGGTACACGTTGACGAAGCGGTGGAGCGTGCCGTCGTCGTTCAGCAGTTGGCCGGAGAGGCCCGGATAGGTCGCGACCAGAGCGCCCAGGACCTGCCCGATCGTCGCTCCTTCGGCATGCACCGTTCGCTCACCCCCGGCATGGACCCGCAACACGGTCGGCAGATGTACTTCAACGGGCACCGGGCCTCCTCACGTCCTCACGTTCGACTGGTGGCAACCACGAGCGGCGGGATCGGGCGGCGCGCTCCCGCCTCCCACCACGTCGATCACAATGTTGACTCCTTGGGTGAAGATTCTAACGGGAGCCGCCGACGATCCGTTCCTCTTCGATCGTCCCGTCCACGATCCGGTAGCTCCGGACGGTCGGGACCACATCTCGCAGGGAGACCAGGACGTAGTGCCACGTCGGATCGGGGGCCTGTGCGACGTCGGTCGGGGACGGGTAGGCATCGGTGTGGGTATGGGAATGGAACACCCCGATGACGGCGAGCCCTTCCGCCTCGGCCGCCCGGTCGGCGCGCAGGTGCTCCTTGGGGTCCACGGTGTAGAGGCGGGCGGAAGCCGCCACGTTCTGCGTGGGCACGCACGTCACCACGACCCCTCGCTCGTGGTCCCCGACCAGCAAGCCACACGCCTCGAGGGGTAGTCCTGTCAGGCAGTGAGCGACCATCTGGTCGCGTAGCGGCTCGGGGAGGTGCAGCATCTCGACGTCCACGCTAGAGGATGCCGCAGCGTGCCGGGGCCGGACCGAGCGACGCGGCTGGGAGCATGTCAGCGAGAACAGCAGACGGCGACGCTGCGAGCTACCCGCTCACGGCCTCCCGACGCACGGCCGACCGACGTCCTGGGCCTGTCCTCGCACGGCCCTGCCGGCGCATGGGCAGCGCCGAGCGACTACCGTCCCGCTCGATGGCAGCGAAACAGGCAGCGGGGGCGACGAAAGGGAAGGGAGCCCGCGGGCAAGGGCCGCGCCGGGACCCCAACCGGCTCATCGCCTCCAATCGGCGGGCCCGCCACGACTACGACATCCTCGAGACGGTGGAGTGCGGCATCGTGTTGCAGGGTTCGGAGGTGAAGTCGCTCCGGGAGGGCCGGATCGCCCTCCAAGACGCCTACGCCCGCGTCATCGACGGCGAGATGTGGCTCTTCGGGGTGCATGTACCCCCGTACGTCCACGCCAGTGGGTTCGGGACCCACGATCCCGACCGCCGCCGCAAGCTCCTGTTGCACCGCCGGCAGATCGACGAGTGGATGGGACGCAGCCAACAGCAGGCGCTCACCCTCGTCCCCCTGTCGATCTACTTCCGCGACGGTCACGCCAAAGTCGACCTCGCCCTGGCGAAGGGCCGCCGGCGTTACGACAAGCGCCAGGCGATCGCCACCCGTGACGCCGGTCGGGAGGCGGCGCGAGAGGCGCGGGCGGCGATGAAGGGCAGGGACGGAGACAGGCGGTCGCGCTGACCGATGGCCGCGGTAGCATGGGGACGCACCGGATGAAGGTCCCGGTGTGCCCAACAGAGGGGGTGACAGGCTTCGACTCTGGTCGTCGAGGTGAGAGAAGCGAGCCGTGGTCTCCGGAGCCACGTTAAAGAGCCGGAACCAAAAACAAACGCCGAGCCTCAGCTCGCGATCGCTGCCTGAGAGTAGCGACGTCCGACCGGTCTCAGCCCTGCGGGCCGGATCCGGGCGACATCTAGTAGGGCTCACCTGACTGGTCGCACCGACAGGCCACCGGGGACACGCACGTCGGGTACGGGTCGCGATCGACGCTGGCGAAGATCGTGGCCCCGACAACCTTCCGCCAGCTGCGCTCGGAGAAGCCTCATCAAGAAGCCAGAGGACGCGGGTTCGATTCCCGCCACCTCCACGTGAGCTCATTGTTCGAGCCCGGACGCGGCAAGGTCAGCGATCTCCTGCCGGTCGGTAGGGGCGCGCCCTGCGGCGTCACCGGAGCGCGCCGGTCTCTGGAACGAGCCGACCCGTAGCTCAGCCTCGGGCGCACCGCCATTCGGGGGGGTAGGTACCCCGGCGCGACGAGAGTCGCCGCCCGGTCACCCGCCGGGGTCACGGTCACCGCCGGTCACCCTCGACCTTGCCGCGCTGTCCGACGGGGGAGATACCGTCGGCACCTCGACCACCACGGTAGCCCCACCCCCCGGAGTCTCCTCGATCCATGCCGTGCCACCGTGGTCGGCCGCGATGCCGGCGACGATGGCCAGGCCGAGCCCGCTTCCACCAGTTTCCCGGGCGCGGGCCGGGTCACCCCGGTAGAAACGCTCAAAAATCCGGGCCCGGTCGGCCGGAGCGATCCCCGGTCCGTGGTCGCTCACGATCAGCTGAGCGCGACCGGCCCCGGAACGCACGGTGACGGATAACACCGTGCCCGGCGGACTGTACTTGGCGGCGTTGTCGACGAGGTTGGCGCACAGGCGTACCAGTGCATCGCGGTCGGCTTCCACCCAGGCCTCGCCGGCGACCACCGTGAGCGGGTGGCCGGTGCAGAGAGCCTCCCAGTGGGCCCGTTCGGTGCTCACCAGACTGCCGAGATCGACGAGCTGGCGCCGCGTGGCACGGCCGATGCCGTCGTGTCGTGAGAGGAAAAGCAGGTCAGCGACCAATCGGGACATCCGCTCAGCCTGGGTCTGGATGTGGCCGAGAGACTCGTCGACGAGGCCCGGATCGGTCCCCGCCCCCATCCGTAACACCTGTGCCCCGCCGCGTATCGCCGTGATGGGAGTGCGCAGCTCGTGAGAGGCGTCGGCGAGGAAGCGACGCATGGTGGCCTCGCGCTCCGCCAGCTCCCCGACCAGCCGGTCTCGTTCGGAAAGGATCGCCTGGAGCCGGTCGACCATGGCATCGAAGGCGCTACCCAAGCGTCCCACCTCGTCGGGACTGTGGGGCAGATCGGCCCGCCGGTCGAGGTCGCCGGCGGCAACGGCGTCAGCGGTGAGAGCCACCGTACGCAGCGGGGCCAGGCCGGAGCGGAGCAGCGGGCGGGACAGCAGGCCGGCCAGGATCAAAGCCGCCAGCCCGGCGAGGACGGTGATCAATGCGACGACCCCGACGGCAGCGTCGTCGTCGGCGAGGTCGGTGACCAAGATGGCGGTGTCCGCGCCCACGGGCTGAGCGATGGCGAGCAGGTGGCGACCCTCGGCGTCGACGGCGACGTACCCGGAGTAGCGCTGAGCAGCCAACGCCGTCGCTGCGGAGGACGGCACGGTGAACGCGCGACTCGATCCGGTTGGCGCCGCCGTCGCGCAGGCCAGCATCTGCCCGTTCGATCCGACCACGGCGCTGGCGACACCGCGCTCGGCCAGCACCTGTGCCAACGCGGTGGCTCGGTCAGGGCCGAGGGTTGGCCCGCCCCGCCCCCTCCCACCCGGCCCTCCCATCAACGGACCGGGCGGAGGGCCGGACGCGAACGAGGGACATGACTTCGCCGCGCCCGTGGTCGTTCCACCCGACGCCGGCGCCCCTGGGCCCCCGGTGACGGAAGGAGGGGTAGCGGCGACCAGGAGCGCCAGCTCGGTACGGAGGCTCTGGGCGCTCCGCTGATAGAGCGCGTGACGCAGCACGAGTGCCTCCGTCACCCCCGTGGCGGTGAGCACGACCGCGAGGAGCGCGAGCAGGCCAGCCACCAGGCGGCGGCGCACCGTCAGGTGCCGACGTGCAGCCACGAGCCCCCGCGCCGCGGCCACGAGCCGTCGGCGTGCCGTCGGCTGCGCAGTTTTGCCCCGAGACTGACCCGACCCGAGCATGGGCCGGTCAGGCGACCAGCCGGTAGCCGAGGCCGCGGACGGTCTGGATGTAGCTTCGTTCCGGGTCGAGCTTGTTGCGTAGGTAGCGGACGTACACGTCGACGACGTTGGCGTCGCCGTAGAAGCCGTGACCCCACACCTGGTCCAGGATGACGTCGCGGGTCAGGACCTGGCGGGGATGACGGAGGAACAGCTTGAAGAGGTCGTACTCGCGTCGGGAGAGCTCCACCGGCGTCCCGTTCTTGGCCACCGTCACGGCCCGCTCGTCCAGAACGAACGGCCCGGCGCACAGCAGGGAGGTCTGCTCGGGGAGCCGGCGGCGCAGCAACGCCCGGATCCTCGCTACCAGCTCCTCGAAGTCGAACGGCTTGATCATGTAGTCGTCGGCCCCCGATTCCAGCCCGACGACACGGTCCGGTACGGCGTCGGCCGCGGTGAGCATAAGGATCAGCAGCTCCCGGTCCCCGCGCAGCCTCCGGCACACCTCCACCCCGCCTATCCCGGGGAGCATCACGTCGAGCACCACAAGATCGAATCGTTCCCTGGCGGCCCAGGCGAGCGCTTCGAACCCATCGGCGGCAAGCGTCACCTCGTAGCCGGCGTGGGTGAGTCCCATGCGCAGGAAACTGGCGATAGACGGCTCGTCGTCGACCACCAGCACCCGCGGCGCCGGGCCGGCCCGGTAGAGGCCGGGCAAGTCGTCGGCGAGCCGCTCGGCGGTGGCTCGAGGGTCGATCCCGTGGGTGCCGCGTTCGCTTCGCACGTGGTGGTCCTACGGATTGGTGAGGTGACGGTGGCCTCGCGAAGCCTAGGGCCTACCGGCACCTCGCCAACGGACAGGGGTTGCGGATGCCTTCAGCTCGCGCTCTTGGAAGAGGCCGGTGGGACCGGTGGGTCGTGGGGGGCTGGTGCCCGGCCCGGGGCCGGCGGAGCGGGGACGACGGAGACCACAACGGCATCGAGGCTCGTCACACCCGTCCGAGTCCCCTCGGCGACGACGACCGTCCCGTCGCTCACCACCGACGAAGTGACCTTCTGCCTGCCACGGTAGTAGGCGGTCGAGCCGGTGGTGTCGACGGTGAGCAGCTGGCCGTCGCGCCCGACCAAGGTGAGAAGACCGCCGCGATCGGTAGTCACCCGTCCGACGAACGTTGGTTCCACGACAGTGATCCGGCTGGCATCGACGGTCCCGGAGGTGGGCGCCGGGGTCACCTTGGCTGAACCCGACGAGGACGGTGACACCGGCGGGGGGCCCGCTACCGCAACGACGTCGCCGACCTGCAGGTCGGCAAAGGTGATGGACGCCATCTCTTTGGTGTAGATCGTCGACGACGACGTGTCCACCGTCTCGGTGCCGTTGAAGGTGCGTAAGGTCAAGGTCGAGCCGCTGATCGCGGTAATGGTCCCTCTCCCGCCTGGACCACCGAGCGGACCCGGTCCGCCCATCGGGCCCGCGCCCATAGCTCCACCACCGCCGGTCGGAAGGGGCGGGGTCGGAGCCGGGGCGCTGCTGCGGGTCTGAGACGTCAAGACAGTCGACGGTCCGGTGGCAGCGGCGGCAATCCCGGTGATGGAGGCGAAGCCTGCACCGGCGGCCACGCCACCGGCCAGAACGAGACGGGTGGTGCGAGACAACGACCGCCCCAGGCGTCGGGCGGGCCGATGGCTCGATGATCCTTCTGAAGGGAGTGAGTTCATGGACCGCAGCGTACGGGCTCCGTCTGAGAAGGACCCATCGTTCACATGAGAGTTCTCTGAGAACGCGCGACCAGTCCATCGAAGCCGGTACTGAGCCCGAGGACGATCGCGGCATGTCCGCGGGCAGCGGCCAGCTGTGCGAACTCGGTCGGCTCGCCGTCGTCATGGAGCAGCGCGACAAGGCCGACGAGTGGCATCGCTCCCTCGAACTCGGCGAACAGGACGCTGACCCGTAGCCGCTGCCGGCCCGAGAGCCCGCCGAGGCCGACGGCTGCCGCGACCACAAAGCTGTCGATCCCGAGCGGGACGACAAGCGCGATGACCCGTCACCACATCGCTGATTAGTGCGCCCGGGCTTCGGCGAACGCCCCGCGGCCTTCCTTGATCCCGTAGAAGACGATCACGTAGCCGGCCGCCGGGTCCGCCCACCACCACCCCGCGCCGGCGTTCAGGATCAGGCCAACCAGGACAGCAGCGGCCAGGTACGCGTCGACAAGGGTCACCCGGCCCTCCGTGCGTAACACCGGGTTGTCCAGGACCTTCCCGGTGGCAGCCTTGCCGTAGGCCAGCACGAGCATGACGGCAAAGCTCGCCGCGGTCCAGGTGATCCCCAGGTAGCTGGGGCGAGGATGGTCGCCCACGGCGAGGAGGTAGCTGGCCTGGACCGCGACGTAGGCGGCGATGACGAAAAAGGACCAACCGATGCATCGCAGAGCCCGGCGTGTCCGCCCCGCCTGGGTGTCGGTGAGCTCCCAGATGACCACCGCGGAGGCGCCGATCTCGACGAGCGAGTCCAACCCGAAGCTGGCCAAGGCCACCGACGACGCCGCGACTGCTGCGACTGCCAGGACGACAACGCCGACAACGTTCCAGACCAGGGTGGCGTACTCGAGCCGCAGACCTCGTCGGAGGAGTCGCCGGCGCGCCGTCGGGTCGATGATGGCCACCCGACCAGTCTGCCCGTCGGGCGTCGACATGGTGGTCGGGTCGACCAGCTTGTGTGCCGGTACGGGGTCAGCCGGTTTGCACCGGCAGGATCCGGTCCCGGCCGACGCCCGGCGAGATCGGTCAGCAGGCCGTTTTCACAGGCGGGCAGGCTCGATGGCGGCCAGGTCGCCCATGACGGGGCCGAACGTGTTCTCGAGCCACGACGCGGGATCGTCGCCCACGGGGCCGGTGACGAGGGTGGAGACACCGATCCGGGCCAGGGTCTGCGCGCCGGCCAGTACCTCGCCGACCCCCGCCCCCGGCGGCAGGTCCCGGTAGCTGGCCGTCACCTCGATCTCGTTGGGGTCCCTCCCCACGTCGTCGCAGTGTCGGCGCAGGACGTCGAGCTTGGCGGCGATCTCCTCCGGGCCGCCGAAGATGTTGCAGGCGTCGGCGTACCGGGCGACCAGCCGGAGCGTCTTGCGCTCGCCGCTTCCCCCGATGAGGATCCGGGGCCGGGGCCGGCTCACCGGTAGCGGACTGCACAGGGTCTCCGCCAGCCGATAGTGGCGGCCTTCGTAAGCCCCGTTGTCGTCACTCCACATCTGCAGGCATATCTGGATGGCTTCCTCGAGGCGTTCGAAGCGCTCGGCAAGGGGCGGGAACGGGACTCCCAGGCCAATGTGCTCGCGCTCGTACCAAGCGGCGCCGATACCGAGCTCGGCCCGGCCGACGGACAGCACGTCGAGGGTCGAGACGATCTTGGCCAGCAGGCCGGGGTGGCGGTAGGTGACTCCGGTCACCAGCATGCGGAGCCGGAGCCGCTCAGTGACCCCGGCTACGAAACCGAGCGCGGTGTACCCCTCCAGCATCGGATGCTCGGCCGGGGCCATCCGGTCCATCTGGAAGTAATGGTCCATGAAGGACAGCGTGCGCACTCCGATCGCCTCGGCCCGGCCCGCCAGGTCTCTCACGCCGGTAGCGATCCGAGCGGGGCCACCCGCCCAGTCGAAACGGTGAACGTGCAGGTCCAGATGCACCAGACGATTATACCCGTCGCCCGCTCACTGGAGCGCCGAGGCAAAGAGCCTTGCCGTCGCCTGCCAGTGGCGCTCGGCGGCGGCTTCGTCGTAGCTGGCGTTGTCCGGCACGGCGAACCCGTGGTGGGCGGGGTATGTCTCGATCGTGTGGGAGACGCCGGCCTCGGTCAGCACCTTCTCCAGCCGGTCCTTCTGCTCGTCAGGGAACGACTGGTCCTCTATCGCTCCGGCCACGTAGACGGTGGCCTTGATGCTGGTTGCCTTGTGGTGGGGGCTGTCGGGGTCGTCCTCCTTGGCGATGTTCCCGCCGTGGAAGGAGGCGGCTGCCGCGACCCGCTCTCCGAGATGGCCGGCCGCGATGAGGGACAGCCTGCCGCCCATGCAATACCCGGTGGTCCCGATGCCGCCCGACTTCTTCTCGGGCAGCGAGTCCAGGTAGTCGGCAAAGGCGCGCGCGTCGCGAACCGCCATGTCCGCCGTATAGCTCCCGATCATCGCCATGAGCCTCTCCATCGACTCCTTGTCCCGGAACGCAGTGGCCATGTCCACCGGCTCGTAGGGACCGTTGCGGTAGTAGAAGTCAGGCACCAGGACCACGTAGCCCAGTCCGGAAAGCCGTTCGCCCATTTGCCGCATGGTGTCGCGCATTCCGCCGGCGTCGGGGAACATGAGCACCGCCGGCCAAGGCCCCTGGCCTTCTGGCATGCTCACGGCTGCCGGGCAGGTCCCGTCCGCCGTTTCGATCTCCACGGTGCGTGATGCCATCGGGCTCCCTCCTCGTCTCTGGCGCCCAGCCTACATTCCAGGTCCGGCCCGCTCCCTACGGCCAGGACGTCGTGCTCGCCGTCACGGAGCGCACGACGGGTGTCAGGCGCTCCGGAGGACCGCGTACCACAGGCGGTCGGCGACGCCGATGGTCGCCTCGGCCACCTGCAGGTAGCGCCGGTAGAGATCCTGGGTGGCGAGCACGGCCCGGAGGTCCTCCCGTTGGAGCAGCTGCCCCATGGCCCGTCGGTAGTCGCCCTCGACGTGGTGCACGGCGCCGGTCGCCTCGTCGGCGCGCCGGCCGGCGGCCTCTGCATCCTTCACCAGCAGTCCGAACCCTTCGACAAGCGCACGCATGCCCTCGGCGAGGCGGTTCCCCATCGTCGCCGCACACCCGTCCGGCGTCCAGCCCAGCACCTCGGCCTCCCGGACCACGTTGCGGGCCTGCGTGAGCACGCGGTCGACCCGCTCGGACAGGACGTAGAGGTCCTCTTGGCCGATCGGCGACGACAGGGCCGCCTGGAGCTCGGTCAACAGGTAACGCCGGGCATCGTACGCCTCGTGCTGTGCCGTGCGTACCGACTCGGCGTCGTCCCTGCCACCCGAGGTCGACCACCGGGCGAAGGCGTCCATGCCCGCCACACTGTGCTCTCCCTGCGCCACCAGCAACCCGATGACGTCCGGCACGGTAGGCAGGAACAACCGCCACCGGCTGCGACGGCCCCGGCGCACCAGTGAGCCGTCACCTCCCGATGCGGCCTGCCGGATCGGCGGCTCCTGCCCGTCGGGCTGTCCCCCGTCCGTCACACCGGCACGCCCAGCAATCGCCCGAACGCGACCAGCATCGCGCCGATCAATGCCGAGGCCGGCACCGTCACTGCCCAGGCGTACACCACGGTACGCACCGTAGGCCAGTGGACGTGCCTGCGCTTCCCGGCGGTGCCGACACCGATCATCCCCGAGGCCACCACCGTCGATGTGCTGACCGGGGCACCCATCCATGCCGCCACCAGCACCGTCGCCGCTGACGCGCTTTGTGCCGCCAGCCCGTCGGTCGGATCACCACGGTAGAAGCGCGACGACACGGTGCGAACGATCCGCCGGCCACCAGCGGCCGTCCCGGCGGCCAGCACCACCGCCACGGTCGCCATGACCCACAGGGGGACCGCGAACCGATCCAGGTGCCCGGTCGCCACCAGCAACGCGGTCGCCAGGCCCATCGCCTTCTGTCCGTCGTTCGAGCCGTCGGCCAGGGCCACCAGGCCGGCCGTCAGCCATGTGGCACCACCCAGGGGCCGCCGTGCCGCGCGAGCCGCCCGGCGCAGGACCCGGGCCAGGAGCCGGCGCAGCCCGGCAGCGGTGACCGCCCCGACGATCGGAGAGATCACGATGGCGGCCAGCGTCCCGATCACGCCGTAGGGACGGAACCCGTGGAGTCCCCCCCAGCCCACGGCGCGCCACCCTCCGGCCACGGCAGCAGCGCCCGCCAGGCCGGCCACCAGCGCGATGCTCGCGCTCACCGGGATCCCGTGACGAGTCGACACCAGCGTGAAGCCGATGCTGGCCATCCCGCCCGCCACGTAGACGGCGGCCAGGTGGCCGGCGGGGACGTGGACCAGCCCGTACATGGTCACGGCGACTGCCTGACCGGCGACGAGGCCGCCCACCACGTGCATCACGAAGGAGAACGCCATCACCGCCGGGTAGGGGGCCGCCCGGGCAGCCAGCAGGGAGGCACTGGCGTTCGGCGCGTCGGAGACACCCAGCATGAAGGCGAAGCCGATGATGACGACCAGCGCGAGGGCGGTCACCCCCGGCGTCGCAGGCGTCGGCCGGCTGGTGCGTGCTCCCGGTGCGTGCCGTCCGACCCGGGCGCGACGCACCACGTGCCCGGAACGAACCACCCGCCCGGGACGATGTCGCCGGCAGCGTCGGGCCCGAGAGGCTGCCCACTCCGAGGGCAGCCGGCCCCGGGAAGCAGCGGGATCAGTTGGGCCACCCGACCGTGCCTTCGCCACCCCGCTCCAGCGGCACCCGCCAGCTGAGCACCGCACCGCCCCCGGGTCCCGCCCGGAGCTCCATGGACCCGCCGAGGGCCTGGGCCCTCTCGACCATGTTGCGAATGCCGTTCCCGACACCGTCGTCGCGGGGCGGAAGACCGGCCCGGGCGTCACGGGGTGGAAGACCGACACCGTCGTCGACCACGCGGAGTTGGAGCCCGTCGGCCACGGTCAGCTCCACCGTCACGTTGTTCGCTGCCGCATGTCGGGCGACGTTGGACAGCGCCTCGCGCAACGTCGCGAGCACCTCGCCCGCTGTCGCCTCGTCCACCGCCGTGTCGAGCCCACCGCTGAAGCGCACCTCCGGTTCGAGACCCAGGCTGCGGGTGGCCGCCACGCAGATCTCGAGTACCCGGGCGCGCAATCCCTTCCGGTCGACCGGCGCCGGCTCCAACGCGAAGATGGTGGTGCGCACTTGCCGGATCGTCTCGTCGAGGTCGTCGATGGCGGACTGCAGGTGGCCGCGGATGACGTCGTCCGCCAGCGGGATCACGGCCTGCAGCGACAGGCCGATGGCGAACAGCTGCTGGATCACGGTGTCATGGAGGTCGCGCGCGATCCGCTCCCGGTCGGCGGCACGGCCTGCCTCCCGGAGCCGATCGTGGAGGCGGGCGTTCTCGATCGTCACGCTGACGGCGCCAGCCAGTGCCACGACCAGGTCCTCGTCGGCCTCCGAGAACGCCGGGGCGCCTTCCTTCTCCGTCAGGTAGAGGTTCCCGTAGACCTGGTCCCTGACGCGCAGCGGCACGCCGAGGAACGACACCATGGTGGGGTGGTGCGGGGGGAACCCCACCGAATCGGGATGGGAAGCCAGGTCATCCAGCCGGAGGGGCTTCGGGTCCAGGATCAGCGTGCCGAGCAGGCCAGATCCCCTCGGAAGCGGACCGATGGCGTCGATCGTTTCCCGATCGACGCCGCTTGTCACGAACCGGGACAGCCCCGTCCCCTGGTCGTCGATGACCCCGAGGGCGCCGAAACGGGCACCGGCCATCCCCCGGGCGACCTCCACCACCCGGAGCAGGACGGTATCCAGGTCGAGGTCGCCCTGGACGAGCAGCACGGCGTCCAGCAATTCCTGCAGCTTCTGCGGATCCCGGACGGCACCGTGCATCGTCCGGGGATTCTCCCACAGCGGTTGCCGATCCTCGGGCGGCGCCCCGGGCTCCCCCCGTAGGCCGCCCAGATGTCGTGGTCGGTCCGGCGCTGGCAGACTGTCGCGGTGGCCATCCGCGTCTTCCTCCTCGACGACCATGCCGTCGTCCGGGCCGGGGTTCGCCGTCTGTGCGAGAACGCCGGGGATCTGGTCGTCGTGGGTGAGGCATCCTCCGGGTCCGAGGCACTGGCACAGGTCGACCGTCTCCGTCCGGACGTCGCCGTGATCGACGTCCGCCTCGGGGACGGCGACATGGACGGTATCGACGTGTGCCGTGAGATCCGGTCCCACCACCCATCGGTGGCCTGTTTGATCCTCACCTCGTACACCGACGACGACGCGTTGGCCCGGGCGGTGCTGGCCGGCGCCGCCGGCTACGTGCTCAAGCAGATCGAAGGCAATGCCCTCGTCGACAGCGTGCGGATCGCAGCGGGCGGGGGACGGACGATCGACGAGCGGACCGTCACGAACGTGGTCGAGGCCCTCGGGACCAGGAACGACGCCGGCGGGCGGGACCGGCTCACCCCACGCGAACGTGAGATCCTCGAGCTCATCTCCCTGGGCCGGACGAACCGCGAGATCGGCGAAGCGCTCTTCTTGGCGGAGAAGACGGTGAAGAACTACGTCTCGAACCTCCTGGCCAAGCTGGGCATGGCGCGACGTTCCGAGGCGGCCGCCTACGCCGCCCGCCTCGCCGAGAGACGTGGCGGGCGGGCTGGAGATCGCCCACCGCGTCGGGACGAAGGACCCTAGCGGTCACGCGTGCGCCCGCCCAGACTGGTCTCGACGACGAGCGTCGGCCGTGATCGGCCGTGACAGGGAGGATCGACGATGGGACCATCGCAGCGAGGGCCAGGACACGGCGAGGTCGGCAGCGGTCCCGGTGGGGGGCTGACCGGCGTCGCTGGCCACAGAGACGCTCCTTCCACCGGAACGGCTTCGGGGGGTGTCCCCGGGACGACAGCGGCTGGCGAGCCCACACCAGTCGTGGTCGTCGGCGTCGACGGCTCGCCCGACTCGTCCGCTGCGCTGGAGTGGGCGGCGTCCGAGGCCCGGCTGCGGGGAGGAGACCTCCGCATCATCCACACCTGGAACGTGCCCGCCCTCAGCTATGGGACCTACCTCCCGGCCACCGCCTTCGACGACGTCGCCCGGGCCGCCGAGCACTCCCTCGCCGCGCAGATCACCGAGGTGCTCGGCGACAACCCTGCCATCGGGTACGTGGCCGAGGTGTGCGAGGGACCGCCAGCCCAGGCGCTCCTCGCCGCTGCGGAGACCGCCCTGCTCGTCGTGGTCGGCTCCCGGGGACGAGGGGGCTTCACCGGTCTCCTGCTCGGCTCGGTGAGCGCCCAGGTGGCGCACCATGCCCGCTGCCCGGTCCTGATCGTGCGGGCGCCTCGGGCGTGATCGCCTCTACGCCGTCGCCCGA
>JAKADK010000097.1 GCA_021820665.1 Actinomycetes bacterium
AGGCGCCCATCGACAGGGGGGTCTGCGCCGGGGGCCTGGTGCCCGTCTCAGAAGGGGTCTCCTGGATGGAGTCGTCAGGTCGACCGGCCAACTCACCAAGGGCATGGGCGACCTGGTCGGCGAAGCTCGGACCACCGTCCGCGGCCTGATCCCAGATCATCCACAGCGTCACCACCAATGCGTCGTAGGCCAGGACGATCTCCTCAGGCGTCGGCAGCCTCCGGACTGGGGAGCTCTGGGTCACACCCCCACCCCGGCTTCGACCGGGTCGATGGCAGCGGCCTGGTCGAGCCGGGCCTGGCGGGCGGCCTCGACGGCGGCAGCGGCGCCGGGCACCTTGCCGCCGGGATCGTGGGGAGCCGGGCTCGCCTCGATGATCAACCTGGCCGCCTTGCCGACCCGTGCCTGAGTGGCCTGGATCGCCTTGGCCGGGTCGTCGCCAGCGGCCCAGCCCGCCACGTAGGGGAAGGTGTAGTCGTCGGTGGGCATCCCGTGGGCGGCGGCGACCACGAAGGCCACCGACTCGGCTTCGACCTCCTTGAGCGGTCGGGGGAGGTAGAAACCGGGAGGGTCTGCGTGGAGCAGGCAGTGGGCCGCCTCGTGGATCAGGGTCTTGACCATGGCTGCGTCGTCCATGTCGGCTCGCACCACCACGGACCTCGATCCCCAGTTCGTCTGGCCGTTCGCCCCGTTGATCGCCCCGGCATCGGGGACCGTGTCGACGGTGAACCCTCGGGACTCGATCAGGGCCATCACCGCGACGCCGAGCCCCTCGGGGGCCTCGCCGACCAGCAGCTTCGGCCGAGGAACGTCAGGGACCGGCCGACCCGAGGTTTGTCCGACCTCGAAGACGTGCTCCACCTTGAAGCCATAGAGGGCCATGCGGCGCTCCTCGGTCTCCCCAGGCCGCGGGGCTTCCTTTGGCCCCAGGGGACGGATGTGGCCGTCTTCGTCGGCCGCGGTGCGGCGATGGCCGGTGAGCGGGGCAAGGACGGCGTAGCCGCGTTGGCCCTTGTCGACGCTGCGGCCCAGGGCCTTCCAGGTGTTGAACCCGGCCACGAAGGACGGGACCGGATCAGCGACCCGACCCTCCACGAACGCCTGTGCGTGCTGGCTGGCGATCAGCATGACGTTGTTCGGGCTGTAGCAGTGCAGCCTGGCCTGGAACGCCAGGTAGGCCATCCAGTCCTCGCCGGTCACCAGGGTCGACACGGACTCGGCCAGGGTGGCCTGGGCCGCGGCCACCTTTGCGGCGGACCTCTCGGCCCACTCCTCTTTCGACAACCTCGGCTTCGACACCGGCCACGCCTCCCGACGGGCCGCCTTGGTGGCAGCCCTCAGTGATTGCGGGCCTGGATCCGGCTAATGCCGGGGCCGATGTTGATCTGGTCCCCGAGGATACGAGACGTCCGGGCGGAACGGAAGAGCTGAACGCCGAATCCGTCGTGTGTGTGGATGTCGGGTGAACGTCGGCGCTCGCGAGCGTTACCTGCCCCGAGCGGCACCTCGGGGAGGTCGCAGGGCCGGAGTCAGGTCGAGCATTCTCGGACGGTCCCGCTCGTCCGACAATGCGAGCCGAGTGCCGGTTCGGTGCTCATGGGGCAGTCACCTTGATCCGCCGGCACGCGTCGTTGTGGTCGCCTCGCGGCGGCAGCTCTGGGCTAACCGATCGGGGCGTGCGTCCGGTGCAGCTTGTCCACGGGAGCGCTGGGTCGAGGCGACGTCCGACGTCGATCTGCGTTCATCACTGCGCAGTGGGAAGTGGTGTGGCCCCGACCCGAGAACGAGTGTTCCGTGCCGCCCTGAGGCGCGTCAGCGACACAGCGCCCTCTGTTGCGTCCGGTGGTGACTGTGCGGAACCGTTGGGGGTTCTGCGAGGAGCTCGCGGATCAAGGGGCCTTTGGCGTCGGCGTAGAGGTTCATGTCTGCCCACCCCCGGGTGGCGAGGGACCGTTTCAGGTCGGCATATCGGGAGCGGGCGGCCGGGTCGGCTCGCAACCGGGCTCGTAAGTGCAGGTACCGGCTGATCTCGGGACTGCTTGGCCGGTAGCAGTGCAAGTTGGCGGGCAGCGTTGGTCCCCAGTCGAAGCGCTGGACGGCAGGCTCGGCGCGTAGGCAGCGATGGCCGGGCTCCCGGACCCGTAGCTCCCAGCCGGCGGTGACCAGGTCGGGGAGGTAGGCGGATTCGTCGTCGGGGTCTTCGATGCCCGCGACGATGTCGATGACCGGCTTGGCTGCGAGGCCCGGCACGGAGGTCGAGCCGATGTGCTCGACCATCCGCAGCCGTTCGCCGAGGAGCGATTGCAGTGCGGTGGCGTAGGCGTCGTACTGCGCAGGCCAGGTCGGGTCGGCGTCCGCGATCACCACGGTGACCGGCGTCGGCCCATGGACGAGCACCCGGTGCAGCTCCTCCAGCCGCTCGCTATCCACCAGGTCGAGGGTACTCACCACTCAGGCAGCTCGCCGTCGTCGCTATGCCCGCCAGGCGCAGCAGGTAGGAAGCGCCTTGTTCCTGGGGTTCGTTCGGGGTGTCGACGACTCGAGGGCCTGCGTCGCGGGGAATCGTGATCGGCGACCAGCGCAACTCGGTCCCGGCGACCGAGGCATCCGCGCTCGCCTCCGACCGATACGTCAGCACCTGCGGACTTGACCGGATGCCCCGGGCCGCTGCGGCCTCGGCCAAGATGGGTCAGTGCGCAAGCAGTACCACTTCTGGCCGGTCGGAGATGGCGGTGGCTTTGACGCCTGGGATGTCGACCGGCTGATCGAGTTGAGCCGCGAGTTGCCGGTCGAGGCGGTCCCGCTCGACTCGATCGGCGAAATCGACACCCCGTACTGGTTTGACGGGAGCGCCGAGACCCCGACGGTGCGCAAGGTGGTCGAGCACACGGCGTTGATCCTCGAAGCGGACCTGGCCTACCCGATCATCTTGGGACACGACGGCCGGGTCGTGGACGGCATGCACCGCGTCGCCCGGGCGCTCATGGCGGGCCGCTCGCACATCGACGCCGCCCGCTTCCCCGCCCCGCTCGGAGCGGACTATCGCAACTGCCAGCCACGCGACCTGCCGTACTGACCACTCGGCGAGGATGGCCGCGACCGCAACGACGCCGCCCGTGGAGTAACGATGGGACGGTGAGCGGCCCCACTGTCCGGCGAGCGCTGCCAGCGGTCGCCGAAGCTGTCACCAGGCTGATCGAGCGAGCCATCCGGATTTCTACAACAGGCGTCTACCCGGCCGAGACTGTGGAGGCCTGGGCGACTGGCAGAACCGCGGAGGCGGTCCGGGCGATGATCGAGGTCACCGACGGCTTCGTCGCCACCGCCGGCAAGGCCGTGGTCGGCTGGGCCAACCTCGACGGCGACGAGGTCGACCAGCTCTACGTCGACCCGGACGCCGGAGGACAAGGTGTCGCCCGGCGGTTGTACGAGACCATCGAAGCACTGGCTCGAGCCAACGGCCTCGACCAGCTGAGAGCTGTGGCCTCCTTGCGGGCGGAGCCCGCTTTCCGCCGCTTCGGGTTCCGAGAGGTTGGCACCGACCAGGTGGCGTTCAACGGCCTTCCCTTCACGGTCGTGCGCATGGCCAAGCACCTCGACCGGCCCTTGCCGGACCAGGCGGTCGTCCGTGATGGGCGCGGCCGCGACGTCGCCGGCTGATGACAACCAGGCCGGCCGATGATGATGGCTCGATGAGCGATACCTTCCCGAGCCCGACAATGCCGGCCTCGTCGCGATCCGAGGTCTTCGTCGGCTACCTCGACTACTTCCGGGCCCGGATCATCGACAAGGTCGGCCAACTCGAGGGTCACGACCAGCGCGCCAGCCGTTTGCGCTCTGGGTGGACCCCTCTCGAGCTGGTCAAGCACCTCAGATTCGTCGAGCTGCGATGGCTCGAGTGGGGCTTCGCAGGCCGCCAGGTCGACGACCCCTGGGGTGACCATCGTGACGGGCGGTGGTATGTCTCGCCGGGCGAGACCGCCGAGCAGCTCCTCTCGGCGCTACGAGCTCAGGGCGAGCGCAGCCGGGCGATCATCGAGGCCAACGGCTTGAATACCGTCGGCCAGCCAGGTCCCCGCTGGGAAGGGGCCGACCCGGCGACGCTCGAACGGGTCCTGTTCCACCTGCTCCAGGAGTACGCCCGCCACCTCGGCCACCTCGATGTGGTCGTCGAGCTCGCCGACGGACCGGTCGGCGAATAGCCGCAACTCAGCACCACCGTCCAGCCGACCCACGCGGTCGGGGCCGGGCCCGAGCGGCTACGGTCGGCGACCGGTGTCCGACGAGACAGGAAACGAGAGCGGCTTTGAGCCGGGCGTCGAAGCGTGGATCGCCGGGCTGGGCAAGGCGCGAGACGCCGTGCGTCAGCACCTGGTCCAGCGCCAGTTGGCTGTTCATCTCGGCGGGCGTCCGGGGCCGCTTCGGGTGCTCGACGTCGGCTGCGGGCAGGGAACCCAGGCCGTCGCCCTCGCCCGTGCGGGGCATGTCGTCGTCGGTCTCGACGTCGCCAGCGGGCTGCTCGAACAGGCCCGCAGGCTGCAACAGGAACAGCCGGCCGACGTGCGCGGCCGGCTGTGCTTCGAGCACGGAGACCTCTTCCACCTGGACGGTCGCCATCAGAGCCGCTACGACCTGGTGTGCTGCCACGGGGTGGCGATGTACCTGCCGTCGCTCGCAGAGACCGTCTCAGCGCTTGTCGGTGCCGCCCGCCCCGGTGGGCTGGTGTCGATCCTGACCCGCAACCGCGCCGGGATCGCCATGCGCGCCGGTATGCGCCGGGACTGGACCGCCGCCCTGGCCGGCTTCGACGCCCGCTATTACACCAACCGGCTCGGCCTCGAGGGCGTCCGAGCCGACGAACCAACCGAGGTCCAAGCGGCCCTCGCCGGAGCTGGGGCGAGCACCGTCGCCTGGTACGGGGTCCGGCTCTTCAGCGATCACTGGGACAGCGAAGACCCCCCAGCAGACCTCGACGCCCTTCTCGCCGCCGAGGAGCAAGCCGGCCGGCGCGACCCCTACCGGGCGCTCGCCGCTCTCACTCACACCGTTGCCGAACTGGCGTAGCCGGGCGAAGCAGTAGGTCCCGAGAGCCGATCCCTTCGCGGGCGGTCGAAGGTCTTGCTCCAGGCAGCGTCAACCGCTGACCCCGATGCATCCGCAGCGGCAGCGGAGCGCCACAGAACTCGATGATCGGCGTCCTGCTGCCCGGCAGGAGGACGCCGCGGCGGCAAGCGCGGAGTCGGCGTTCTGGAAATGGCACAGAACGCCGAGGCAGAACGACAGCCCCGTCAGGCCGAGACCAGCGCCGAAACGGCACGGCGCTAGCGGAACCGCGATAACCCCTGACGATCTGCAGATCAATGTCAATCTGGCGCATGTATCGCTGCCGGATCTCTCATGGAGGACCGGAGCCAAGCGGACCAGAGCCAGGGTGACAGGCTTTCCACGTGACAGCTGCTGCCCATCCGATCTCGTTCGGATCCGATTGCCCCACGAGTACGGGCATGCCAGGCGGATCGAAGTGCATCCCGGGGACGACCGCCACGGTTGCATTGATGCCGAGCGGGCTGCGGACATGGATCGGAACGGTGCTACTGCCATGAAGCACGACGTGCCGGCAGTCCCAAGTTCCAAAACTCATCGTGATCTGCATCTCTCCATTTGGGCTCAGGGAAACAGGACTCTTGTGGGGATGACCTAGCCCGACACCGGTGCCGTAGGAAGCGAAGGTAATCGTCGGACGCGAGAGACCCGGAGCGCGCGCGTCGACTCCGTCGATCGACAGTGGAGCTCTGCCTCCGTTGCGGACGAAGAAGACGAGAGTCGGCTTGGTCGTCGCACTCGCCTGGATCAATTCGGCACGGGACGGATCCAGCCCAAGGTTCGGTCGGAGCAATCCGCTTTCCCAAAGAAACGCTCCAGCTGCGATGATCGCTACGGTGACGACGATCCTAAGGACCGACCTTCCGAGCTTCCTCGGGGGAGGAACCAAGAGGTCGACGGGATCGGAGAACGGTGCCGGGATCGTCGTCTGCCCTTGAATCGACGTCATCTCTGGCATAATGTCACATAGCAGTGTGACAATCAAAAGCCCTCAGCTCTCGATTCAGATGCGCGAAGGAGAAGTCGATGGCACGCAGTCCGGACTACGTCGTGATCTTCTTGCTTTTCGTCCTCGGCTTGCTTCTGTTGTTCCTGGGGCGAGATCAGATTGCCCGTCGGGCGGGTCCCGGCCGACTTGCAGCTAGAGCGTGTTGTTATGACTTCGATGTTCCGATCACTGATTCCTCTGTGCGATTGATGGCCCGTTATCTCCAGCGGACCGATCGCTACCGCCAGTCGTGGACATGGATTGGCATCGGAGTGTCCATAGTGTCGGCGTTCACCTGGAAGCCTCCCGGAGGCGGCGGCTGGGGACTGGTGAGCTTCCCGCCGACATCGAACGTCTTTCTCATGGCATTCGGGTTTTGGTTCGTGGGTCTGGTGCGGTCCGAGCTCTACAACCTGCGACCTCGCTACTACGGGCCACGCACGGCGAGCCTCGAAGTACGCGAGGTGCATCGCTATCTGCCGAACAGGATGGTCTATCTGCCGCGGATATCTGCTGTTCTCGCTGTCGCACTTGTCGTAACGGACCGACTGCTGGCTCAGCCCAGCCTCCATGCGACGACCGTACTGACCCTCGGAGTACTCGCATTGATTGCGCTCTGCGTCACCGAAGCGACGCAGAGAGGGATTGCCCTCCGATCACGGCCGACCGTCAGCGCCGATCTCCAGGCAGCCGACGAAGCGATCAGGCGTATGGCCTCATGGTCGGTCGCCTACGGAGCGAGCGGCCTCATCACCCTCCTCGCCTCCATCGAGACGTTTCTCATCACAGACCAGGTGCCGACGTATGTCGCCAGCCATCTTCTAGGAAGCTATTCGAGAGTGATGCAGACCAACGTTTTCCCGCGAAATCTGTTCGTGTTGCTGGGTGTAGCTCTGTTTGTGTGGTCCGTAGGCTTGGCCGTACAGGCGGGGCGAATGGTCCGTCCCGCACCGCGGTCGCTAGGACGGGTAACTGCAGAGCTGGCTCGATGATCCTTCATGTCGACCCAAGCGATTCGACCCCTGTGTACGAGCAGATCAGGGAGCAGATCCTGACCATGATCTCGACAGGATCCCTCGCGCCAGGGGTGCAACTGCCGACGATACGGCAGCTGGCGAGCGACCTCGGGCTGGCGAAAGGAACGGTAAGCAGGGCATACGAAACGCTTCTCCATGACGGGGCAATCATCAGCCGCGGACGACATGGTACGCATGTCGCGAACAAGCCTCGGGCTCTCCTTCCTACTGAAAGAGCCGCTCGACTCGACGCTGCCGCGAATTCGTTAGCGCTTGCCGCCATTCAACTGGGCGTCAGCCCGGACGAAGCAATCCAGCACTTCACGCTTGCCTGGCAGCGGATACAGACGAGTGCTGCATAGGTCGTTGATGAGGTCTCTAATCAGGCTGGCGAACAGTGCATGAACCTCGGATCATCAGACCCTGATATTGCAGCCCGGTCTGTTGACGGCCTTCCGAACGCCGCGGTTGCCCCTGTCGTAGCCGCGATGATTGCCGAGACGCCGACGCCGAGCCGGACGACGTCACCGACGTCACCGACGCCGAGCAAAGTGAGCTGAAACGTGGTCGAAGATGACTTCGGACATGGCTCCGCCGCCGGGCGGTCGATTCTCCGAGCGTCTTGTCGGTCGTCAGGCGAAGGTCGGTAGCCCCCGGAGTTTGTTGAGAGCAGCGACGAACGCCTCTGCGTGGCGGTAGGCGCGTGGGAGACGGAGCACGATGCGTCGCCCGCGGCGCACGACCTTGGCCGCCACGTTCAACAAGGCGAGTCGCAGCCGCTCGCCTCGGCAGCTGGCGAACTCGGTGGGCAGGGCGAGAACCCGCAGCCAACTGCCCACACTGTAGGCGAGAACAGCGGCGTGCCACCACCGCCAGTTGCCAAAGAAGTTCTGTACCGGGGCGTAGCAGAGACCGAAGTCGCCCTTCAGCTGGCGGATCGCCTCTTCGGGACCGCCGCAGCGCAGGCGGTGGTGATGCTCGACCTCTGTGCCTGAGCGCAGGTGGGCATCGATAGTGGTGATGATCGCATGGAAGCGCCACCCGTCGAGGTCGCCGAAGGAGAGCTGGTCACCGGCCTTGGTCGGCTGGCGGCGCACGATCATGCGGAGGCTTCGCCCGGCGAAGCAGAAGTCGCCCTCGGCGATCTCGGATCCCTTGTCCTCCTCGGCCCCGATGGCTGGCACCCACACCGTTGCCGGATCGCTTGCCAGACGAACGATCGCGGCCCGGACCCTCGTGGTCTTCTTGACCGTGATGGTGAAGACCATGTTGTGGCGCTCGGCCGCTTCGACACCTCTTTTCCGTAGCCGGCCGAGTCGACCCGCAGCCACAGCTGGTAGCGGCCGCGGACTTCCTTTGGGACCGCTCCCACGCACTCGTCGACGAAACTGCCCATTGCCCGCCCTGCGTTGGCGTTGCCCCCCCGGGCCCGTATCCCCACCACGTCACCGGTCTCGCCCACGACCCCCACCATGGGGGACAGCCCGACCTCGTGCTTGTAGCTGAACGCGACCCCTTCCTTCTTGCGTCCCGAGGTCTCGATCCAGGTGGCGTCGGGGTCGATGGTCATGATCCCCGGCGCCGGGGCTGCTCCCATCGCCCACGCCCGCCGCAGCATCGCCCGGTTGAGCACGGCGGCCTTGTGCACCCGGCCGAGGTTCCGCCCCGGCCAAGAATCGGGACAGCGTCGTGTGGCTGGGGAGCGCGTGGGTGCCGCAGCCGCATGGTTGCCTCGTCGGCAAGGAGCGACCGCTCCGAGATGAAGTCCCCACCGGCCAGTTGGAGTTCCACCACCGGTCGGTAGCACTCCCCACCGGTGTAGCCACCCGGGCCGATCGGGCGCAGACCCCTGCGGTTAGCTGCCTCCACGAGTCCCAGATGATCGAGCAACTCACCGACGAGGGCGATGCCGGCCACCCCGGTCACGTCGTCTTCGGTTGCCTCGACGACCACCGGCGCCACCCGTTGCCAGGCCCTTGTGGCAACCGGGTCC
>JAKADK010000025.1 GCA_021820665.1 Actinomycetes bacterium
GTCACCTCCCTGGCGAAGGCGGCAGCGGCGCCAGACACCGTGCGGGGGCTGAACCCCTCGATCGTGGCAGCCACCTCCACCGAGAGCACACTGTATATATACTGTGTGCCTCCCCTCCGGTGGGGGATGCTCGTGAGAAGGTGGAGCGTGCCGGTCAGCCCGAGGCAGCGAAAAGAGCAGGCTCGTATCGCCGCGGCCCTCGGGGAGATCGGCTTCGTCCTCCCCGGCAGCCTCACCGAGCGGTACTTCGCATGCACCCACGCCGGCTGCCACTGTCACGCCGACCCCCCGGTGCTCCACGGCCCCTACATCCAGTGGAGCCGAAAGGTCGCGGGAAAGACCACGAGCCGCACGCTCAGCCCCGAACAGGTCGCCGACTACCAAGAGTGGTTCGACAACGAGCGGCGCCTGCGTGCACTCGTGCACGAACTCGAGGAGCTCAGCCTCTCGATCGTCGATGCCGACCCCCGCACCCCTCGGCGGCGCTGAGCCTCTGGGTGTGGGCCCAGGGCGCTTATCCCGTAGGTGACCCCTGGATCAGGTACTGAACGACCATGTCAATCCCAAACGTGAAGACCTCACCGACCGGGACGGTGCGCGAACCGCATTGTCTTGGTGATGGTCCCCGCCGAGCGGAACACGGAAGCTCGAGTGGATGGCGTCTCGGTTGTCCACCCGGATCACGTGGATCAGGGCTTGGAAGAGGGCCTTCACCTGGCCTGGTGATCCCTTCGCCACCGCCTCGGCCACCCGTTCACGAAGCGCCGAGAGCTCCTCTGGCGTAGGTGCGATGAGGTCTGCGTCCTCCATCACGTCTGCCAGTTGCTCTCGTCGGGCTCGAAGGGCGGTTGCCTGGGCGCCAAGTGCCTTCACCCGTTCCCCGCACAACGTTTCGGGCATGGCGCCTGTCTCGAAGGCTCGGAGGTAGCGCTCGATGCCGGCATCTACCTTGGCGAGCTCAGCCTCGATGGCGTGCAGCTCGCCCTGGTGGCGGTCCTGTCCGAGTGCTGCGCGCCGTTGGGCTTCTTCCACCGCGGCGACGAACAGCTCGACATGGTCGTAGGCGGCAAGCAGCGACCGGAGCACCGCGTCATCCAGGGCCTCTGCCGGCAACCGGTCTGCTGAGCGGGTCTTCCTCCCATAGCGCTGGCGGCCACCGCAGGTGTAGTACCGGTAGGTGGCACTGCGCCCGGTGGCCGCGGTGCCGCTGAAGTGGCTCCCACAGGCCCCACAGACGACCAAGCCTGTGAGCAGGTACTCGGAGCTGTTGGTCGCCCGCTTGGAGACGTCCTCGCCGCGTTCTGTGAGTATGGCGTGGGCGGCATCGAAGAGGCCCGCTTCCACGAGTGGGGGATGCCTGGAGTCGCTCCAGGTGCCCCGGAAGTGGACCTGGCCGAGGTAGGTGCGGTTCCGAAGCAGCCTGAGCACCGACTTGTAGGACCACGCCTTGCCTGGATGTTCGTGACGCAGTTGGGAACGGTACGCGAACCACCTGAGGAGGGCCACCCATGGTGGGTAGCGCGTCAGGCGACCCGGTGGGACAGCAGGTGTCGGTGCTGGTCCACCGAGCCGGGAAGGGGACGGACGCGAACGACGTCTTCTTCGATCTCGACCACCTGGGCGACTGCTCGTACGGTTCCTTCGCCGACCACCAGCCAGGCTCCTTCGCGGATCAGCGTCGGGTCCTTAGCCTCGTCTAGGAAGGTCCACGGCAAGCCGGACTCATCCTCACTGTTGAGATCGACCACGAGGTCGATGCTCGAGGCTAGTTCGTCGGTCATGGACGGATATCTCCTTGTCCACGGTGGTGTCGGTTGCTCAGAAGTCTATGATTGCACGATAGTAGGCCATTGACGAGCGCATCGAGGTCGGCATGAGCGAGGGTGACGTGCGGGCGCCGGAAAGTGGGTACGATCTCGACGCCCTCCACCTCGAGATCGGCACGGCGGAAGACGGCGACGGTGCTGAACCGCTCCAGGCGGGTTTCGCACAGGACGTCGATTTCGTCATCGTCCGCGGCCAATAAGGCAGAGATGCCGTACCGGTCCCACGCCGGATAGCGCCGTCGAAAGCGAACAGCGGCTGCCGTCGCCAGACCGGGGTCGAGGGCACCGCCTCGCACCACCAGCACGGCATCTCCCTGGATCGCGCCGAGCCGGATCTTTGGGGCTCCTTCGATCGTCACGATCGGAGGTTACCGGGTGCTTGTATCACCGCAGGGCGGAGCCACTGACAGGTCGAATCGATGCAATTGCCGGCCGTCATCACCTCAGGCCGACGACCGGACCCTCGATGATCGGGGAGCGTTCGTATTGTGTGACCCAAGGCCCACCAGGTCATTCCTGAAGGAGCGACTCTTGTCAAGAGGGTGCTCCTCGAAGAAGGGCACGATTTCTCCTTCTCTGGAGGCATCTCGACCTGATCGCGCCCGCGCACCAGCACCGAGACGGGGTCAAGACCGGCGAAGCCGCCGGAGGGGAGCCGTGACGCCGTCGACGCGTGCTGGCGCACACTGGGTGAGCTCGAGGTGGATCAGTGCGTCGTGGTCACGTCCTTTGTCGGCGATGGGGACACCGGTGTTCGACTCCAGTGCGAAGCGAGCTTCGGGAGGGCACGCCGCTTGAGCGGGTGCCGGTCATTCCTTCGTCCTCTGGGACATGGAGTGTTGCGGCCACCAACCAGGCGGGGTCTGGAGGGGTCTGCCGCTACACCATTGCCGTCGCGGAGATCGGTTGCATTCCCCGGGCGAGACGTGGGGTGTCACGGCGACGGCGGGGTCAGGTCCCGGGTGCGACCAGTACCGCCGCGCCGGTGAGGTGACTGTGCGCCAGGTCGCCCAGCGCAACTGGAGCGTCCGCGAGCGAGTACGAGGTGGTCGTCACGCGGACGCCGGCAGCAGCCGCTCGAGCGAGCAGTTCGGTTCCGTCGGCCCGGGTGTTGGCGGTCACGGAGCGCAGCTCGCGCTCCTGGAAGAGGTGGCGTTGGTACTCGAGCGACGGGATGTCACTCAGATGGATCCCGGCGATGGCCACGACGCCGCCCCGGTCGAGGCCGGCGAGAGCGGTTGGTACGACGCTCCCGGCCGGGGCGAAGACGAGCGCGGCGTCGAGTGGTTCCGGTGGCGGGTCCGCCACATCGGAAGCGCTGCTCGCCCCCAGGTCGAGGGCCAACCTGCGGGCTTCGGAGGACCTGGTGAAGACGTGGACCCGCATCTCTTCCGCCAGGGCGAGCTGGGCGGTGATGTGGGCCGAGGCCCCGAATCCGTAGATGCCGAGGCGTCCACCGGACGGGCAGTCCGAGCGTCGCAGGGCCCGGTAGCCGATGATCCCCGCGCACAGGAGCGGGGCCACCTCTTCGTCGTCGTACTCGGCGGGCAGCCGGTAGGCGAACGCCTCGTCGACCACCGCCTGCTCGGCATAGCCGCCGTCGGTGTCCCAGCCGGTGAAGCGTGGGTCGAGGCAGAGGTTCTCCCGGCCCGTGTGGCAAAAGCGGCAGTCCCCGCAGCTGCGGGCCAGCCAGGCGATCCCGACCCGGTCGCCGAGGGCGAAGCGGGAGGCACCGGGACCCTGTTCCACCACCGTCCCGACGACTTCGTGCCCGGGTACGACCTGCGGGCGTCGGGGTGTCAGGTCGCCCTCGGCCAGATGAAGGTCGGTCCGGCAGACCCCGCAGACGCGCACCTGGACCCGTATCTGCCCGGCCCCGGGCACGGGAACCGGCCGCTCGACCAAGCGGAGCGGGCCGGTGTCGATCGGTCCAGGTTGATCCACCACCCACGCGTGCATCCTCACTCCCAACGAGGTCCGTTCCCGAGACCGGCGACGCCAGTCTGGTTCCTCACTGCGGTACCAGCATGGCGTGCCGGCGCGGGTGCCGCCACCATCCTCGTCGGGCCACCACCGTCTGGCGGCTATGAGACAGCACGGTTGGAGCTGCCGAGTCAGATCCCTGGTCGATGGGCCCCATGACCCGCCATCGCCACCGGCCTCCCGACGCGACGCTCCCCGGTCCGGGAACCGGACCGGGGAGCACGAACGTGGTGGGAGTGCACCACCGTGGAGTCAGGGAGTCAGACCGCAGCGGCCACGCGTTCGGCCCGAGCCTGGGCGAGCAGCTCGGCGTCACTCGGAGTCCGCCGGGCGTGCCAGAAGCCGAGCAGCACGAGGCACAGCATGATCACAGCCAGTGCGTAGGCGGCCACTCCCGCCCACAGGGCGATGGCTCCGAACGTCCCGAAGGCGTAGGCCTCCAAGAGCAATCCTCGCAAGGTGGTTCCCTGGAACGAGGTCGTCTCGAGGGCGTCCAGCTTGGCTGCCTGGGCGCTCCCCGGCGCTGCGGCCCGTGCGGCAGCGGAGATGGTGGCATACACGCCGTGATAGGGCATCTCCGAAAGGTGCACGGCAATGAAGTCGTTGGCGTACGCCTCGGCCTGGTCGCCGGTGAGCAACTGTTGACCGGCATACTGGGACACCGAGGGGATCATGCTGGGCGTGATCTCCGTACCGGGCTTGGCGTGGGCGAACGCTTCCTTCGAGGGGAAGAAGATCTCCTGCCTGGCCAACTGGCTATGGACGTTGGAGCTCGTGAAGCTCTGTGCCCACATCAGCAGAGACCCGGCCACCACGAGGACGACCACCAAGACCAATCCACCGGCACTGGCTAGCACATCGAACACTCTGCGTTGCATGACCGACTCCTCCTGTTCATGGGCCTGTGTGCCCACTACTCATGATCCGTGACGGAGGCCGGCGTCGGTAGGGCCGGAAGACCCCTTCGGTCCGAGGTGATCGTCGGGGGGACCGAGCCGGCGAGGAGACCCTGGAAGACCACCCCGTGGTGGTGCGCGCGCCGGTCGCGTTCGTCCCGGTGGGCCGTTCGGCCCTACCGCCGGTCGAGGGAGAGGCGCATCATCAACGCATGTGGGTGGACCAGCGCGGATCGGAGATCTTGGGACTGGCAGAGTGTCGGCGCCTCTTGGCGTTGGGTGCGAAGGAAAAGCGGCCCGGGCACGTCGGCATCCCACAGGAGCACGCCCCACTCGTCCTGCCCGTGGACTACCAGATGGACGGGAGCGACGTGATCGTGTTGGTGGGTGACCATCTGTCAGCAGAGATGACGGGCGCCCGGGCCGTCGCCCTCCAGGTGGACGGCCTCCAAGAGGGGCGCTCGTGGAGCGTGCTCGTCCGTGGGCCTGCCCTCGAGGCGTCGGCCGCGTCGATCGATGGCGATCTGCCGTCCCCATCCGTCGCAGAACCGGGACGGTCGTACGTGAGGATCCGGGCCGACGTCGTGACGGGACGGCGGCTCCGATGATGGCAGCGCTCACGACCGGTCAGGGCGCGGGCGGAGCTCGGCAGGCCACGTCGCTCTGGCTGCCCCGCCCCGTGCTCGGTTGCATCTTCGATGTCGCGGTCCTCGTCCCCTGGCATGCCGGCGCCGCTGGACCGCACGCCTACCCGGGGAGCGCCCGGTTCCTCCGGGCCGTGCGGTCGGCCGGTGTCCACACGGCGATCGTGTCGCAGGGGGGTGGGGTCCGGTCCGTGGTCCAGGCCAGCGGGTTACGCACGCTCGCCGAGGTCGTGCTGGACGGTGCCGACCTTGCCGTCGGGCGACCCATGGCCGTTCCACTACTCGACGTGCTGATGGCTGCCACATGGCAGCTGGGCCTGACCCCCTCGGAAGTAGCCGTCTTCTCCGACGGCCAAGGGGTGCACGCCGGCCGGTCGGCGCGTTTCGGCGTCGTCGTCGGCGTCGACCGAACCCGACGCAGGGGTAGACGGTGGTTCGCGGACGCGGATCTGACGGTTCCCGACCTCGATGTGCTGGTCCGCCAGTGAGACGGAGGTGAGCAGGCCGAAAACGCCACTTCCGGCCAGTCAAGTCGGGGTCGGCGGCGCTCCAGGGCGCTCGGCCGGTTGCATCAGGCTGCCTGTCGGTGTAGTGGTAGGTGGGGAGAAGAGGGTGAGGAGGTGGCCCTTATGGTGAGGCGTCGAGCGCGGTGGCTGCCGCGACGGTCGGGGGCGTCGGAGCAGCTCGTCGATGAGGTCGGCGCGTTCGTCGGCGGCACGCTGGCCGAGCTCTACGAGGTCCGGGGCGGGCGGGTGCCCGTGTGGGCATGGACGAACCTCCTGGCCCATGGTGACCGTGCTTCCCTCCGGGACGCGCACGGGAGGGACTACCAGGCTGCCGGCTTCGAGGACCGGTGGCGGGCGGCTCGGTCCTACCTTGCCGGTGAGGTGCTCTCTCTGGCGGACCAGTGCGGGTCGTTGGACGAGGCGCAGCGGCGGGTCCTCGGACCGCTCGAGCTGCGGCTCGCCACTGACGTGAAAGTCGACTGGTGGGAGCCGACCCAGTGGGTGAGCACCGTGGTCGCCGCCCTGGAAGCGGAGCGGCGTGTTCATCGGCACTGAAGCGTGAGGTTTAGAGTGCCTGGGTGCGCTGCCCGCTGACCGAAGCTCCGGTTGCCGTTCTCGTCCCACGACGCCGGGATCGTCGTGCCTGGAGACGGCTGGGGGGGCATGTCCGGAGACGGCTGGAGGTACGAGGTGCCCGCTGATCTCGTCGTGGTGTCGGCGCCGGAGGACGACCACCACGACACTGGGCCCGGCCACCCAGAGCGCCCGGAACGTGTGCGCGCGGCATTGGCAGGGATCGATGCGGCGGGGCTGGGGGAGGCGGTCCGGGCCGTCGCCCCCCGGTTGGCCGCGGACAGGGAGCTTGCCCGGGTGCACCGACAGAGCTACCTCGATGCCATGCGGGCGTTCTGCCGGGCTGGCGGAGGTGCGGTCGACCCGGACACGATGACCGGTCCCGGGTCGTGGGACACGGCCGTGCAAGCGGCCGGTGGTGCTCTCAGCGCCGTCGAGGCGTTACGCCGTGGCAACGGCCAGGCGGCGCTGGTGGCGATGCGCCCGCCCGGGCATCACGCCACGTCCGACCAGGCAATGGGGTTCTGCCTGCTCAACAACGTGGCTGTCGCCGCTGCCTCACTGGTCGAGGCGGGTGAGCGGGTGATGGTCGTGGACTGGGACGTCCATCACGGCAACGGCACGCAGTCGATCTTCTGGGACGACCCCCGGGTGCTGTACGTGTCCACCCATCAGTCCCCGCTGTTCCCCGGGACCGGCCGGGCCGAGGAGACCGGGGGACCGGGGGCTCCCGGGAGCACCATCAACATCCCGCTGCCGGCGGGAGCCACCGGCGACGTGCTCCTGGCAGCCTTCGACCACGTCGTGGCGCCGGCGGCAGAGCGCTTCGCCCCGGGCTGGGTGCTCGTGTCCGCCGGCTACGACGGCCATCGGCGGGACCCGCTGGCCGATCTCCGCCTGACTGCCGGCGACTACGCCGATCTGACGACCCGGGTCCAGGCCATGGCGCCAGGGCCCGGCCGGACGGTGCTCGTGCTCGAGGGCGGCTACGACGTCGAAGCGGTCACGCTCTCAGTGGGCGCCAGCGCCGCTGCTCTGCTCGGCCACCCCTACCGGCCGGAGGCGGCCTCGAACGGCGGCCCGGGCAAAGACGCTGTGGCTGCCGCCGAGCGGGTCCACCATGAGGTGGCAGGGAGATCGTGACCCGGGGGTGGCCGGTCATCTAGCCCCCGGGCGTGGTGGTCGCTGAGGCCCGCCGGGGCTCCTGACCGCAGCGACGACATGGTACGGGCCGACCGATGTTGCGTGGAACGGCCGGGAGCCACCACAATGCCGGCGTGACCCCCGTCGTGATGACCCCGGACGAGGCTGTCTCCCAGATCGGTCGTCGCGACACGGTGGGGTTCGGTCTGGGCCCAGGCATCCCGCACGCCCTCATGCAGGCGCTCGGCCGGCGCGACGACTGGGAGGACCTGGTGCTCGGCGGCGCCCTCCTCCTCGATGTGTACCAGGTGTTGACCCACCCCGGCGTGTCGTACCGGAGCGGGTTCTTCGGCCCCGCCGAACGGATGCTGGTGGCAGCCGGTCACCGGGTCGACCACGTGCCTGGGGGGTTCAGGCAGTTCGCGCCGATCATGGCCCGGTTCTCCCCCCGGGTGATGGCGGTGCAGGGTGCACCGGATGGGGATGACCGGATCAACCTGTCGCTGCACGTCGGCGGGACCCTGGCCGAGCTCCTGGCAGCCGGGCGCGACCCGGATCGCCTGCTCGTCGTGGAGGTGAACCCGAACCTGCCCCGCACGAGGGGTCTGGCGCTGCGGGGTGGGGACGGTTCTGGCCGGTGGCCCGCGCCCGGGTCGGGTGCAGTCATCGGGCCTGGCCACGATACGAACAGCCTGCCGATGGAGGTGGTCGACGTCGTCATCGAGGCAGACCACCAACCCTTCGTCCTCCCCGAACCGCCTCCCACCCCCGCCGATCGAGCAATCGCTGGCATCGCCGCCGGCTACGTGACCGACGGCGCCACCCTCCAGACCGGGATCGGAGCCATCCCGAATCTCGTCGCCGCCACGTTGGCCGAAGGCTCCGGTGGTGGCTACGGGGTGCACAGCGAGATGTTTA
Source organism: Actinomycetes bacterium (assembly GCA_021820665.1). Lineage (GTDB taxonomy): Bacteria > Actinomycetota > Acidimicrobiia > Acidimicrobiales > RAAP-2 > JAKADK01. The sequence goes on from JAKADK010000025.1 coordinate 8,490, forward strand.
CCGACGGTCTGCGCCGGCTCCACCAGGCCGGAAAGGTCACCAACGACGCCAAGGGCATCTACGACGGGGTGTCGGTCACCACGTTCGCGCTCGGTTCAGCGGACCTCTACCGCTGGCTTCAGGACAACGACGAGGTGGGCTTCGTCCCGGTGGAGATGGTCAACGCCCCCGAGGTGATCGGTCGGAACCGGGCGATGGTCTCCCTGAACGGCGCCCTCTCGGTCGATCTCTACGGTCAGGTGGCGGCCGATCATCTAGAGGGGAACCAGATCTCCGGCGTGGGCGGGCACGAGGACTTCGTGTCCGGCACGGAGCTTCGCCTGGACAGCCATTCGCTCGTCTGTCTCCCGTCCACGGTGACGGTCGACGGCGAGCTGCGCTCCCGTCTCGTCACGGCGCTCCCGGCCGGCGAGGTGGTGTCGACGCCGCGCCACCACCTCGACGTCGTCGTCACCGAGCACGGTGCGGCCGAGGTGCGGGGTCTCACCGTCCGAGAGCGGGCCGAGGCTCTCGCGGCGATCGCCCACCCGCTTTTCCGGGACGAGCTGGCAGCGGCTGCTCACGGGCTGCGCTGAGGGCCAATCGCCGTCGCGATCGACGTCAGGAGGGTGCGCACGGTCGACTCGGCCACACGGTGGAGCACGAGCCGGTCCGCCTGACGGCCGAGGAGGCCAATAGGCGGGTGGTACCTGCCCTGGAGCTGGAGCTGTGTCACCGTGATCCCTATGGGGGCGATGCACAGGTCGGCGTCGAAGTCCGGGAACAGTGACGTGCCGCCCGTCGCCCGCCAGGAGAAGGAGACGACCGTGCTGTCTGACACCTGACGCGGCGGAGTCAGGCGAAGATCGACCTGCTTGGCAAGGCGGGCGGGCCATCTTCCTGGCGCCACGGCGATCCGGAGGTGCTCGTCTTCCGGCTGCCGGTGCTCATCGACAGCACGGGCCACGTCCAGCGCCGCCTCGAACAGCTGCCGGGCATCACCGCCGATGCGGGCCACCACGTCGTCGTAGGGCCGGTCGACCTCCACGAAGTCCTGGACGAACGCGGCGCGGGTCCGCTGGCCGCCCCCGGCCGGCCAACCGGCGGCGGGAATACTCACGTTCCGTGGACGGAGCAACACGCGGTGAGCCCGGCTCGGGCTGCCGGCTCCTCATCGCGTTGTCCGCGTCGTGCTCTCGACATGGCACCCCTCAGATCTCAGATCATCCGCACGGTGGACTCTGCGCACCATGCTCATGTCCAGTGTCGGTCGCCGTGGGGCGTGGCGGGTAGGGCCGTTCGGCCCTTACGCGGAGAACACGCCCGCAAGGTCCGGGTTCCTCGCCTGCCACCGGCCAGGAGGGAACCGGATTTGGCCCGGTGGCAGGCTTCAGTTGCGACAGCTGTCGACCCACGGCTGCTCGCCGTCCATGGCGTAGAGGGCGACGGCCAGGGTGTCCTGGTCCGCCTTGGACGCCAGGTTCGGCGGGACCCCGACCAGGGCGGGGAGCCCGGCCGCCAGCGCAGCCGCGTTCCACGTGGCCTGGCTGAACTGGAAGGCGCCCCGATAGACCCCGTTCGGCGACACCGCCCCGTAGTTCCCGCCCGATTCCGCCTGGACGACGCACCGCAGGAAGGGGTTCAACGCCGGATCGGACACGGCACCGCCACCGGTCGCTGCCGCGGGTGTTGACGGGGTGGCAGGGCTCGGGCTCGACTGCGGAGCCTGGGCGGCTGATGTCGCCGCCGGTGCACGCGGGGGTGCCGAGACGGCGTGCACGGCCGCGATCTCGGCTGCCCGGATGGCTGCCGCAGCTGCCGCCCGCTGAGCGGCCGCCTGCTGGGCAACTGCCACCGCCAGCTGCCCGGTCACCTCCGCCTGGGATGCCGCGAGCTGCCGTTCGTAGGCCGTGGCCTGGGCCAAGACGGTCGCCTGGTGTGCCACGGCGCTCTCGACCCGTTGTTCGCCTCGACGGAGCGCTGCCTCGTTCCCGGCGAGCACGCCCTGGGCCGTGCGGAGCCGATCGAGAGCCGTCGTGATGTTCCCCGCCGCTACCGTCTCGTACTCCGCTCGGTCCTGCTGGGAGGTCGCGTTCCCGGCGAACAACAGCGCGTCGGACCCGGTGGCCACGGTGCCTGCGTCCATGTACTCCGTGAGCGCCTGGTGCCGCACGGCCAGGGTGGCGACCGTGAGACGGCCCTGGTCGGCGGCGATCTCCGACTCGACGTGGACGACCGAAGCGACGGCGGACGCGGCGTCCGCCGTCAGGACGGAGTACTGCTGACGGGCTGCTTCGACCTGGAGCTGCTCACGGACCAGCTGTTGCGCGACGGTGGCCGCCTGCTGCCGGAGGTTCGACACGGTATCCCCACCGGCAGGACGAACGGGCGCTACCACCGCGAGGGTGGCAGTGGCGGAGAGAGCCAGGACAAGGACCAGCGGGACCACCCACCGGACCGACCTCGCGCTCACCATCGCCGTCGGTACGAACCGGGAAGGCGTCACGATGGCCCAACGCTAGCTGGGTGACGGCATTAGCACAAAGAGAACGATGCGGCGCGGATGGGATCGCTCTCAGGGACGGCAGGCTCGGGTCTGGTGCGGGTCAGCCTCGTGGCACGCCGGCGCCCGGCGGGAGGCAGGGAGGGGTCGTGGCGGCGCCGGGGAACCGCGGGTCGCCGCCCGGCTATGCCAGCCGGCTATGCCAGCCGGCGGGAGTCGTCCCGTCGGCGCACCGGTGTCGTCGCCCGGCGCAGGCGGGCATCGACGACGACGGCGCCGGTCCGCGTGGCGATGACCGGGTTGGCGTCCATCTCCGCCAGTTCGGGAAGGTCCTCGGCCAGCCGTCCGAACCGGAGGAGGAGGTCGACCAGCGCGTCGATGTCGACTGCGGGGGAGCCGCGATAGCCGGTGAGCAGTGGCGAGCCCCGCAGGCCGAGGACCATCTCGCGGGCGTCGACGTCGGTCAGCGGCGCCAGGCGTAACGAATGGTCTCCGAGCAGCTCGACGGCGGTCCCTCCGAGACCGAAGAGCACTTGGGGTCCGAAGATCGGGTCCTGGACGATGCCGACGATGACCTCCACGCCGGCATCGGCCATCGGCTGCACGACGGCGCCGGCCATTGCCTCGCCGACGACGCCCTGCATGCGCGCGTACGCGGCCCGGACGTCGCCTGGCGATCCGAGGTCTAGCGCGACACCCCCGAGGTCGCTCTTGTGGACGATGCCGGCGCCACTGGCCTTCAACGCCACTGGGAACCCGAGCCGGTCGGCCGCCGCCGCCGCCTCCTCGGGGTCACGGACGGCGGTGGTCGGCTGGGTCGGGATCCCGTAGGAGGCGAGGACCTCCATGGCCGGCACGCCCGTCACCCACCCGCTGGGATCGGCGGCCTCTCCGAGCAGGCGGCGGGCCGTGTTGGGCTCCACGCTCTCCAGCGCCGGTAGGGCGCCGAGCGGCTTGGCCCGCCACTGAGCGTACCGGACGGCATGGGCGAGGGCCTGTACGGCGGTCTCCGGGTAGGTGAAGCACGGTACCGGCCTGTTCGCCTGCGCCAGGATGTCCCGGCCGCTGCGGGAGCCGAGGATGCTCGCGACAACGGTGCGCGGCGGTTCTGCGCCGTTGGCGGCGGCGACGATGGCCCGGGCCACGTCGTCGGTCTCGGTGACGAGGGGAGGGGTGAACACCACGACCGCGGCGTCCACCTCACCGCTGGCCAGGATGACCTGGAGGCTCCGTTGGTAGGACGCCGCCGTCCCCGATGCTCCCAGGTCCACCGGGTTGAGGACGCTACCGGCGCCGGGGGTGATGTGCCGGAGTGCCTCCTGGGTTTCGCGGCGGAGCTCGGGCACGACCATCCCCTGCCCGGAGCAGGCGTCGGCGGCGAGCACGCCCGGCCCGCCGGAGTTGGTGACGATAGCCACCCGCCGTCCGTCGGGCAGCGGCTGGTCGACGAGGACCGAGGCGGCGTCGAAGAGCTCCTCGACCGTGTCGACCCGGAGCACGCCGGCCTGGGCCAGGAGCGCGTCGACCGCTTCGTCCGGGCTGGCCAGGGCGGCGGTGTGGGACGACGCCGCTCGACGGCCCGCCCCGGAGCGCCCGCTCTTCACCACGAGGATCGGTTTGTTGCGTCCGATCCGACGGGCCAGGCGGGAGAACTTGCGGGGGTTCCCGAACGACTCGAGGTAGAGGAGCAGGGCGGCGGTGCCGTCGTCGTGCTCCCACCACTCGAGGACGTCGTTCCCGCTCACGTCGGCCTTGTTGCCCATCGAGACGAAGGTGGACAACCCGATCCCCCGGGAGCGAGCCTCTCCGAGGATGGCGATGCCGAGACCGCCCGACTGGGAGGCGAAACCGACCCGACCGGCCACCGGGGCATCGGCGGCGAAGGTGGCGTTGAGCGACACGGCCGGGTCGGTGTTGAGCACGCCGAAGCAGTTGGGGCCGACGATGCGCATCCCGTGGCGCCGGGCGATGGCCACGAGCTCACGCTGCGCCTCGAGACCCTCCGGGCTGGACTCGGCGAAACCGGTCGAGACGATGACCAATCCTCCCACGTGCCGGTGTCCGCATGCCTCGGCCACCTCGACCACGCTGTCGGCCGGCACGGCGATGACAGCCAGGTCGACGTCACCCGGGACGTCGTCGATCGACGGCCAGCACGGGATGCTGGCGATCTGGCGAGCTGAGGGGTTGACCGGGTAGACGGGACCCTGGAACGCCCCCCTGACCAGGTTCCTCACCAGCTCGTGCCCGATGGTGCCGGGCCGGCGGGAGGCGCCGATCACGGCGACCGAGCCCGGTCGCAGCAGGCGCTCGAGGGAGCGTACGACGGCCCGCGCGTCGCGCCGGTCGGCCGCCTCGAGGGCGTCGGCCGTGGGGGCGATGTCGAGCACGATGTGCACGACGCCCGCCTCCATGCTCGACTGGCGGGCGAACCCCACCGATCCGAACACCCCCAGCATCCGGTTGTTGACGGCCAGGGTGTCGGCGGCAAATCGCTTGACTCCGTGGAGGCGTGCCCGGGCCGCCAGGTGCTCCAGGAGCAGGGTCCCCACGCCGTTGCCCTGCTCGGCATCGAGCACGGCGAAGGCGGTCTCCGCCTCGTCGCTACCCACCGCCCGGTCATACTGGGCGATCCCGATGATGTCGTCGCCTCGCAGTGCCACCAGGGCGAGATGGTCCGGGTCGCCCGACCGGCAGAGGCGCTCGACTTCCCGGTCGGTGAGGGTGGGATGGGGACTGAAGTAGCGGAGCCAGATCGTCTCCGGCGAGAGCCGGGAGTGGAATCGGACCACCGCCGGTCCGTCCTCCTCCGAGATCGGCCGGAGAGTCGCCGTCGTGCCGTCAGCCAGGCGGACCGCCGCACTGTCTCCCTGAGCCATCCCGTCCGCCATCTCTGCGGATCGTGGCACATCGCCGGCCGGCACCCCGGCTCCGCTGCCGCTGATCTCTCCGTCCATGGCCGACCTTCCCGTGTTCCCGTGTTCCCATGCCGACCGTAGCGGAGACCGGCCATCGCCCGACCGTCGCAGGATGCAGAGGGCGGGGCCGCCGGGGCGCGTCCCGTTCCGCGGAAGGTAGCCTTCACCCCGGATCCCTCCCGCCGGGTGGCGGCGGGACCGGCCGCGAGGAGGCGCCACCGTGCTCAGCACCATGCAGGACGCACCCCTGTTGATCACCACCATCCTGCGTCACGGGAGGGACGTCTACGGCGACAGTGCCGTCGACACCGTCACCGGGCCCGACGGCGAACACGTGAGCGCCACGTTCGCCCAGGTGGCTGAGCGGGTCGACCGGCTGGCTTCGGCGCTGCGGACCCTCGGCGTGGGGCCCGACGACCGGGTCGGGACCTTCCTGTGGAACAACCAACGGCACCTGGAGGCGTACCTGGCGGTGCCGGCGATGGGAGCCGTCCTCCACACGCTCAACATCCGGCTCTTCCCCGAGCAGCTGACCTACGTCGTCAACCATGCCGAGGACTCGGTCATCATCGTCGATGCCTCTCTGGTACCCCTCCTCGCCAAGGTCCACGCCCAGCTCACCACGGTCCGTCACGTGATCGTGGCCGGCGGCGATGCCGATTCCGGCGAGGCGCTCGGCACCACACTAGACTACGAAACGCTCCTGGCCGCCGAGGAGCCAGGCTATCCGTGGCCCGAGCTGGACGAACGGCAGGCGGCCGGCATGTGCTACACCTCGGGGACGACGGGGGACCCGAAGGGCGTGGTCTACAGCCACCGTTCCACCTTCCTGCACTCGATTGCCGTCACCTCGGCGTCGTCCCTGGCCATCAACCAGTTCGACCGCGTCCTCACCATCGTGCCCATGTTCCACGTCAACGCCTGGGGCACGCCGTACGCGGCGTTCCTAGTGGGCGCCGACCTCGTCATGCCCCAGCAGTACCTGCAGGCGGCTCCCCTGGCCGCCACCATCGCGGCTACGCGGCCGACCCTGGCGTGCGGCGTCCCGACGATCTGGAACGACCTGCTGCGCTACGGCGAGGCGAACCCGGTGGACCTCTCCTCCCTCCGGGCGGTCGTCGGCGGCGGTGCCGCCGTGCCCCGTGCCCTCATCGAACGGTTCGGGCAACAATTCGGGGTCGAGATGATCCAGGGGTGGGGGATGACCGAGACGAGCCCGCTCTGCGCCCTGGCCATCCCGCCCCGGGGTACCGCTCCAGAGGACGAGCTCGATTGGCGGGCGAAGACCGGCCGCGTGGTCCCGGGTATCGAGGTGCGTATCGCCGCCGACGACGGCACGATCCTCCCGCGCGACGGCACGTCGGTCGGGGAGTTCGAGGTGCGAGGCCCCTGGGTCATCGGCTCCTACTACCGGGACCCGAGCACGGACCGCTTCCACGACGGGTGGCTGCGTACCGGTGACGTCGGGACCCTGGACTCCAAGGGGTTCATGCAGATCAGTGACCGGACGAAGGACGTCATCAAGTCCGGGGGTGAATGGATCTCCTCCGTCGAGCTCGAGAACGCCGTCATGGCCCATCCGGGCGTCTTCGAAGCGGCCGTCGTGGCCGTTCCCGACGAGAAGTGGAGCGAACGCCCGCTCGTCGCCGTGGTGAGGAACGAGGGGTCGACGGTCACCGCCGAGGAGCTGGTGGCGTTCCTCCAGCCCCGGGTGTCGCGGTGGTGGCTCCCGGAGCGGTGGACGTTCGTCGACGAGCTCCCGAAGACGAGCGTGGGGAAGTTCGACAAGAAGGTGCTGCGAGCGAGCTACGCGGACCATGCCCTCGACGTGGTCCCGGTTGCCGTCCCCGGTGAGGGATGAGCCCGTGACCGGTGGGGTGGGGATCGAGCGGTACCGGCGGCGTGGCTGACCGGCTCGGCGACGTGGCGGCCCAGCTGGCCGGGATCGCCGACGCGCTCGCGGATGCGGCGCTCGACCGGCTGCGGGAGGCGTCAGAGTCGCTGCCACCCGGCGGGGAGCCAGATCGAGAGCTCCTGGCCGAGGAACGGCGCATCACCAGGGCGCGTCGGGCCGTGGAGAAGGCGGTGGCCCTCCTCGCCCCGGACGTCCGTGCCGGCGCCGACGACACCGCCTGACCACCTGGTCGCACCGCCTGACCGCCGCTGGCGTCCTCCGGCGTCCCGTGTCGCCCTGATGGTGGTGCTCCCTCCGCCCGGGAACGCCTCAGGCTCCGACGGCCGGGCCGGGCCCGCCGGTGCACTCGTTGATGGCGTCGACGAGCAGGCGGAGCCGGCTGAAGCGTGTCGGGTCGAGACGGAGAGCCAGCCTCGGCTGGTCGAGGTGGTCGTGGCCGGAGCGCTCCGGCGGCAGGGGCCGAGTGGGGTGGATGGTGCCGGTCGTCACGAGATCGGCGAACCTCCGGTTGAGGTCGGCGAGCTCGGACCGGTCCGGCGCCACCAGCATCCGGATGACAAGGAGGTCCCCGACCCAGCGGCAGGCCTGGTAGTTGCGGTAGAAGCCGACGAGCTCCGCCGTCGCCTCGTCGACGCTGTCGGTGATGCGGGCGAGCGCGAGGTCGTCGGGGGAGATCAGGGCGTTGGCCACCAGCTCGTTGTCGGCGAACGCACGCCACGAGCGCCAGTATCCCTGGCCAGGAGCATCGAGGAGGACGACCGGGGCCGGTGTGGCCTTCCCGGTCTGGAGGAGGGTCAGGAGCTCGAAACCCTCGTCGAGGGTCCCGAACCCGCCCGGAAGGAGGACGTAGGCGTCCGTCTCCTTGATCAACATGAGCTTCCGGGTGAAGAAGTACCGCATCGAGACGAGCTTTGGGTCCTGGGCGATGAACTGGTTGGGCTCCTGTTCGAAGGGGAGCCGGATGTTCACGCCCAGGGACCGGTCGGTACCGGCACCCTCCATCCCGGCGGCCATGATCCCCGGGCCGGCGCCGGTCACGACCATCCAACCCGAGCGGGCGACGCGTTGGGCAAGAGCACGCGCCTGGCGGTAGGCGTGGTCACCGGGCCCGGTGCGCGCCGAGCCGAAGATCGCCACCTTCCGGATGCCGCGGTAGGGGCGGAAGATCTCGAACGCCTGGGTCATCTCGGTCAGGGCGGCGTCGGCGATCTTCAGGTCGATGAGATCGGTGTCCGACCGGGCCAGGAGCTCGACGGTGGCCAGGAGCGACTCGACGAGCCTGCGGACGCTCGGGCGAGCGTCGTCGGAGAGGACGGCATCGGCGAACCGGGCACGGATCGATGCCGTTCCCTCCGATGCCGTTCCCTCCGATGCCGTTCCCTCCGATGCCGTTCCCTCCGATGCCGTTCCCTCCGATGCCGTCTGGGGAGGGAGCGCGTCGACAGGGGTTCCGTCGCCGAGCGGCGGCGGGAGGTCCGGGTCCGGGGCCACGCCGACGGTCAGCGGGACGCGGTGAGGGTGACGGGCACGGCTGCGCCGGGAACCTCGTGCCCGGTGCGGCCGGCGTGCTCTCCGGCCCGCGCCGGATGGTCCAGCCAGAGGTTCTCGGTGACCGGGCCGTAGAGGGTGGTCCGCTGGACGAGAGGGCGTCCGAGGGGAGCGAGGTGGTCGCGGAGGTCCCCGACGTCGAGGAGCTGCCCGTGGGTGGCGCCTGCCGCCCGGGAGATGTTCTCGTCCATGAGCGTGCCGCCGAGGTCGTTGGCCCCCGCCGCCAGTATCTGGAGCACGCCGCCGATCCCCATCTTTACCCAGCTGGCCTGGATGCTGTCGATGGCCCCCAGGTAGGCGATGCGGCCGACGGCGTGCATGAGCACCGCCTCCCGGAACGTCGGCCCCTTCCGGGCGCGGTGCTGGAGGTAGATCGGTGTGGCCATGTGGACAAAGGGGAGGGGAACGAACTCGGTGAAGCCGCCGGTCTCCCGCTGGAGCGCCCGTGTCCGTACGAGATGGCGGGCCCAAGAGCGGGGATGCTCGACGGCCCCGAACATGATGGTGACGTTGGAGCGCAGGCCGACCTGGTGGGCGGTGCGGTGGGCGTCCAGCCACTCGTCGGTCGAGATCTTGTCGGGGCAGAGCACGGCCCGTACCTCGTCGTCGAGGATCTCCGCCGCTGTGCCGGGGAGCGTCCGTAACCCGGCGGCGCGCAACTCGGTCAGGTAGGTGGCGAGCGGCACGCCGGAGCGTCGGGCCCCCTCGGTGACCTCGAGGGCCGTGAAACCGTGGATGTGGATGGCGGGCGACGCCGCCCGGACGGCCCGGATCACGTCGAGGTAGTAGGCCCCGTCGAAGTCGGGGTGGATCCCGCCCTGCAGGCACACCTCGGTGGCGCCCCGCGCCTCGGCTTCGGCGACCCGTGTCGTGATCTCGTCCAGGTCGAGGAGGTACGGCGCGCCCCGCAGGTTGAGCGAGAGCGGGCCCTTGGAGAAGGCGCAGAAGCGGCACCGGAAGGTGCAGACGTTGGTGTAGTTGATGTTCCGATTGGCGACGAAGGTGACGGACGGCCCGACGCGTTCGGCGCGGAAGTGGTCGGCGACCGCCGCCACGTCCCGGACCTCCCGGCCACGGGCCGAGAACAGCGTCACGATCTCGTCCTCGCCCACCTCGGCACCGGCCAGCACGCCGTCGAGCACCTCGGAGACGGCGGTGGGACCCCGGCGTCCCCAGACGGCGACGGTCCCGGGCGACCCCTCCCGGTGCGGTGGATCCTCGTGCGATCCCGTTCCGGTCCCGGGCGATCCCGCCTGGGGGTCGGGAGACCCCGTCCCGGGCGCGGCGACGCGGTCGGGGAGGACGACCAGGTCGGGTGGGGCGACGTCGCCACCGGAGCACCACGGGTGATCGCGGGCGAGCCCTTCGGCGTCCGACAGGTCGAGGACCGCTGGCCGGACGGCGACGCCCAGCCAGCGGTCGGGGTCGAGGGCGCGCTCCGGGTAGATCGTGAGCCGGGGAGCAAGGGTGCGACCTGCCGCCTCCGTGGCCGCCGCCAGCACGGCGAGCGCGGGCCAGGCCCGCTCGGGGTTGACGTGGTCGGCGGTGACGGGAGAGACGCCTCCCCAGTCGTCGATCCCGGCGTCGAGCAGCGGTCGGAGGTCGTCGGAGAGGTTCGGGGGTGCCTGGAGGTGGATGTCCGGCGGGAGGAGGAGTCTCGCGGCGGCGATGGTCCAGAGCAGTTCGGCGGGGGGGCACGGATCGGTGCCGTGCATGGCTGTCCCCGGCTTGGGCAGGAAGTTCTGGACGATGACCTCTTGGACGTGGCCATGCCGGGCGTGGCTGGCCGCGATCGCCTCCAGGGTGCGGACACGATCGGCCCGCGACTCGCCGATGCCCACCAGGAGGCCGGTAGTGAACGGGATCTCCGCCCGCCCCGCCGCCTCCAGGGTGGCGAGCCGTCGCTCCGGAGTCTTGTCCGGGGATCCCCGATGGGCAGCCAGGTTGGGATTGAGCGACTCCAGCATCATCCCCTGGCTGGCGGTGACCTGGCGCAGCCGTGCCAGATCGGCCTCATCCAGGGCACCGGCGTTGGCGTGGGGGAGGAGGCCGGTGGTCGACAGGACCCGCTCGCAGGCGGCGACGAGGTAGTCGACGGTGGAGGCGTGGCCGTGGGCCCCGAGCCACTGGCTGGCGGCCGGATAGCGGGCTTCGGGTGCCTCGCCCAACGTGAAGAGCGCCTCGGCGCACCCGGCGTCGCGTCCGGCGGCGGCGATCGCCTCGACCTCGTCGAGATCGAGGTAGGGGGCCTTCACGCGGGCCGGGGGTTTGGCGAAGGTGCAGTAGCCACACCGGTCCCGGCACAGCATCGTGAGGGGGATGAAGACCTTGGGCGAGTAGGTCACCCGGTGCCCGTGGGCAGCGTCTCTCACGGAGCGGGCCCCCGCGGTCAACTCGTCGATAGGCGCTCTGAGGACGTCGGCGGTTCTCATCGACGGGCGGCGGTCGAGGGCTGGCGCGCGGCGGGCGAGGGCATCGCGGCCCACCTTACCGGAGCGGCTTCGCGCCGGAGACCCCGGTTCCCGCTAGGCGTCGGCAACCGGGCTGATCACGAGGCACCCGTTGTGCCCGCCGAAGCCGAACGAGTTCGAGAGGACCGGTCGGGGTTCCCACGGCTGGGCCGAACCGCTCACGACCGACACGGTGATCTCCGGGTCGGGCTCCTCGAAGCCCACCGTCGGGGGGATGAGGCGTTCCCGGATCGAGAGGACCGAGGCCACGGCCTCGATGGCACCGGCCGCCCCCAGGCCGTGACCGGTCACCCCTTTCGTGGACGTCACCGGAGGCGCAGCGTCGCCGAAGACCTTCACGATGGCCTCGGACTCCGCCTGGTCGTTGAGCGGGGTGGACGTCCCGTGGGCGTTGATGTGGCCGACGGCCGCTGGTTCCAACCCGGCGTCCTCCAGGGCGAGCAGCATGCACGCCGCCGCGCCGCCGCCTCCGGGCGCCGGGGCCGTGATGTGGTACGAGTCGGCCGTGCTCGCCGATCCGGTGATCTCGGCATAGATGCGGGCACCCCGGCCCACGGCCCGGTCCCAGTCCTCCAGCACCAGCGCGCCCGCTCCCTCGGTGATGACGAACCCGTCGCGCCGGATGTCGAACGGCCGGGAGTGCCCGGTCGTGGACAGCGCCGTCATGTTGGCGAAGGCGGCGATACCGACTTCGGTCATCGCCGCCTCGGAGCCGCCGCCGATCGCCACGTCGAGCCGGCCGGACGCCACCAGGCGGGCGGCGTACCCGATGCTGTGGGTGCCGGCGGCGCACGCCGTCGTGATCGTCTCGGACGGTCCGTGCCACCCGGTGCGGATGGAGACTGCCGCCGCCCCGGCGTTCGCCATCATCATGGGCACGAGCCGCGGCGAGATCCGTCGCGCCCCGCGCTCCCCGTACACGAGCACCTGGTTCTGGAGCGTCTCGAACCCGCCGACGCCGGTGCCCATCACCACGCCGGCCCGTTCCGGGTCCGCGTCCAGCGGTCCGGCGTCCTGAAGGGCCATGTCGGCGACGGCCACGGCGAACTGGGCGAAGCGGTCGATCTGGCGCGCCTCTTTCGTGTCGAACCAGCGCGTCACGTCGAAGTCGGGAACCCGGCGCTCACCCTCGGGCGCGGGACCCTGGAGCCCCGTCCACAGCGCCTCGACGCCGGTGCCGCAGCACGAGACGACTCCCATCCCGGTGACAGCGACCCGGCGACCGGGCACCGGGCCGTCGGGGCCGATGCCGAGGAGCATCAGAGCTTGGCGGCGATGAGGTCGTAGGCGGCGCCGATGGTCTCGATGCCTTCCAGCTCCGTCTCCTCGACCGTGATGTCGAAGGCTTCCTCGAGGGCCATCACGAGCTCGACGAGGTCGAGGCTGTCGGCATCGAGGTCGTCGGCGAACCGGGCCTCTTTGGTGATCTTCTCGGCCGGCACCTGGAGCACCTCCACCGCGCACTCCTTGAACTTCTCGAACGTCTCGTCGCTTGCCACGGTGCATCCCTTCTGGTCAGACCCTCGCCCGCCTGGACGAGGCGGGCACTGGGCTCATGGTGTGTGGTGTCGTGTGGTCTGGTCTGGTGCGGTGCTCCGCTGCCCGGGCGGCCGGGTGACCGGCGTCCGGCCGCCGGCCCCGAGCTGACGGAGGACCCCTGGTCCGGGCTACCCGCCCATGGCCAGCCCACCGTCGACCGGGAGGACGGCCCCGGTAATGTAGCCGGCGGCGTCGGAGGCCAGGAACCCCACCGCCTCGGCGATCTCCCCGGGCTCGGCCGTGCGTCCCAGCGGGACCAGGGCCTCCAGCTGTCCCTTCCGGTCGTCCCCGAGGGCCCCGAGCATATCCGTCTCGACGAGGCCGGGGGCGACCACGTTGACCGTGATCGAACGGCTGGCGACCTCGCGGGCAAGCGAGCGGGCCATGCCGCCGAGCCCCGCCTTGGCGGCGGCGTAATTGACCTGCCCCGCGGACCCCATGGTGGCGACCACCGAGGACACGAGGATGATCCGGCCGCGGTGGAGCCGGAGCATCTTGGCCAGCCCCCGCTTGACCACGCGGAAGGCGCCGGTCAGGTTGGTGGCCACGACCTCGTCCCAGGCGTCGTCGGTCATGCGCAGGACGAGGGCGTCCCGGGTGATGCCGGCGTTGGCCACGATCACCTCCACCGGACCCCATGCCGCCTCGACGGTGGCGTACGCGGCGTCGACCTGATCGGGCCGTGTGACGTCACAGGCCAGGGCCATGAGGCGATCCTCCCCAAAGGCGCCATCGGGCCGGTCGGAGGCTCCCAACGCCCCGGCCGAGCCGGACCGTGAGGTGACGACGACCCGGTCGCCGTGGTGGAGGAACCACGCGGCACACGCCTGGCCGATACCCCGAGACCCTCCGGTGACGAGCACCACCCGGCCGGCGTGCCTCTCCTGCGGGCCGGCCGGGTGGTCGGAACCGCTCATCGCTGCTCCCCGGACGTCCGCACCCACGCCACCGGTTGGCCCTCGCCGATGCGCTCGCCGCGCATGGCGAGCCAACGGACGAGCACCCCGTCGAAGGGGGTGCGAATGTCGGTGGTGCCGACGGTGCCGACCCGGTCCCCGACGGCGAGCATCGATCCCGGCGACGATCCGCCGTCGTGGCCGGGGAGCACGGTGGCCTGGGAGAGCGCCGAGTGCTCCAGGGGAGCGAGGCCCGCCTCCGGCTCGAAGACCCCCGCCGTGGGGCTCACGACGACGCGTTCCGACGTGTAGAGACGCTCGCCCTGGTGGACCGGGGAGTGGGCGTTCCAGATCTCCGGGCCGGCGACGGCATCGATCAGCTTGTCCAGGTCGTCGGGAACGGCCACGGCCACGGCACGGACGTCGGGCGCCGTCCGGCGGGCCAGCCCGGTCAGGACACCGCCCGGGCCCAGCTCGACGAGGACGGACGCCCCCCGGCCTGCGAGCGTCTCCAGGCAGTGGCGCCACCGGACCGGGGCACACAGCTGAGCAGAGAGGAGGCCTTCCCACTCCTCGGGGTCGGTGTGGACGCGGGCGTCCACGTTGGCGACCACCGGGACCTCGGGAGCGTGGAACGTCACGGCTTGCAGCGCGGCACGCAGGCGCTCGCGGGCCGGCAGCATCAAGGGGGTGTGGAACGCCCCGGACACGGGTATGGGGAGGATCTTGCGGGCGCCGAGCGTCTTCGCGTGGGCTGCGGCCGACTCGATCCCGTCAGGCGTCCCGGAGATGACCACCTGGCCAGGGGCGTTGTAGTTGGCCACCCAGACGTCGGTCTCGGCCAGCTGGCAGGCAGCATCGGCGTCCTCGTCCGACATGCCGATGATGGCGGCCATCGTGCCGACCCGGCCGCTCGCCGCGACCTGCATGGCCGTGCCGCGTTCGATCACGAGGCGGATGCCGTCGGCGAAAGACACCGCACCCGACGCCACGAGTGCGGTGTACTCACCGAGGCTGTGCCCCCCGCACATCGCCGGGGCCAGCCCGATGCGCTCGACGGCGTCGAGGACGACGAGGCTGACGAGGAAGGTGGAGAGCTGGGCGTTCGCCGTCTCCTTCAGCACCTCGTCGGGAGCGTCGAGGACCAAGGACGCCAGGTCACGTCCGGCGATCTCGGATGCCTCGGCGACGAGCTCGAAGGAGGGGTGGTCCACCCAGGCCCGACCCATTCCGGACCGTTGTGAGCCTTGTCCGGGGAAGGTAAAGGCCAACACCCACGCTCTCCTCTCGACGGCGACTGTACCGGTCCGGTCTCGTGCCGGGCCAGTGTGACATGTCCGGGCCCACCTGCGGTCCTCCCGACGGATCAGCACGGTCCGGTACCGTGCCCGGGGCGGGACTCGAACCCGCACGCCCTTTCGGACAATGGATTTTGAGTCCATCGCGTCTGCCATTCCGCCACCCGGGCCGTCGGGCGGTCAGCCTACCGTCTCCGTCGTGCTGCCCGGAGGTGCGCCGCACCCGGGCCGGGCCACCCCGTTCGTCGGCCAATCCGGTGCGCTCCGGCCATGGACCCGTAGGCTGCTTAGGGTGGTGCCTGTCGAGAACGCAGCAGCCGGAGAAGGGGTGGCCGGCACGCCAGGCCTGGCGTCGCAGCGGTGGCGTACGCTCGGGGAAGAGGGGCGCTCGATCGTGAGCGGCATCGAGGTCCTCTTCGTCGAGGCCGGGTTCGTGGCGCCGGTGCGCACCGCGGCCGGGACCCACCGCTCCCGACCGCTCGTCTTCGTGCGGGTGGTCACCGACGCCGGCGAGGGGTGGGGCGAGTGTGCAGCGCTCGCCGACACGACCTACGACCGGGAGGACGCCGCCACGGCGTTCCGTACGCTCACGACGGCGGGGGTGCCTCGCCTGGTGGGATCGGCCGGCGCCTCGGGGGGTCGGCTCCCGACACCCGGGCGATGTGCCACCGTGGTGGCGGCGGCCGGGTGCGGTCCACTGGCGTCAGCCGCCGTGGAGATGGCGGTGGGAGACGCCCACCTGCGTTCCGCCGGCCAGTCGCTCGCCTCGTGCGTCTCGGGACGAGCCGAAGGGTCCGCTCCGGCAGCGGCCCGAGCATCGGTGGGAGGGGTGCTCGGAATGGGCGCCGACGTGGGCGCCCTGCTGGAAGCGGCCGACCGCCTGGTCTCCGAGGGCATGAGCCGGCTGAAGGTGAAGATCGCTCCCGGGTACGACGTCGAGCCGTTGACGGCAGTGCGGGACCGGTACCCGAGGGTCGGCCTCCAAGCCGACGCCAACGGGAGCTACGCCGGCGTTCCCGGCGGTCCGCCGCTCGCCCTCGACGACCTGGACCTGGTCTGCGTCGAGCAGCCCCTGGGGGTGGGGGACTTCGACGGGCATGCCCGTCTGGCCGAGGCCCGTTCCACGCCGATCTGCCTGGACGAGTCGCTCGACTCGGCGGCCTCGGTGCGCCGGGCATTGGCCCTCGGGGCGTGCTCGGTCGTGTGCGTCAAGCCGGCGCGCCTGGGGGGCATCGGCCAGGCGCTCGAGGCGTGTGAAGCCGTCACCGGACTGGGCTTCCCGCTGTGGATCGGGGGGATGTTCGAGTCGGGCTACGGCCGGGCGGCCAACGCCGGCATCGCCACCGGACCCGGTCGGTGGCTGCCGGGGGACCTGAGCCGACCCTCTGGCTACCTGGAGCACCCGGTCACGGACGACCCGGAGTACGTCCGAGCCGGCGCCGGTGGCTTTCCCCCGCCGGGAGGCCCGCTCCAGCTGGTCGTCCCGTCCGGCCCAGGGCTGGCCCCGCCGCCTGAGCCCGCCCGGCTCCGGCCATGGTGTCGGCAGCGTCGTTGGTTCCCGCGGCGATGACCAGGGCTGCGCCGAGGGGGTGGGCGGGCCCACGCCGAACCGGGTCCTCCAGGCCGGTCGCCCGGCGGTCGTGCCAGGCTCGGCCCCACGCGTAGGATGGCCGTCCCATGTTGCGCGCGACGATCGAGCGGAGGCTGAGCGATACCCATGCCCGCCTGGTCCGGGCGCGAGCAGAGCTGGCGATCCTCGACGAGCAGCTCCACGTCGTGACCGAGATCGAGGACGACACACGGTTGCGTGCCCTCGTCTCCGAGACACCGGTGGCGGCCAAGGAGCATGACGAGGCCAGCCGGCACTCCGTCGCCATGCAGCGCACCCGGGCGGCGCTGGTCGAGACCATCGCCGAGCTCGAGCGGCGTCAAGAAGAGCTGTTGGACCGGTTGGGATCCAGGAGCGGATGAGGCCGGGCGGAGGCAAGATGGCGGTGGCGGAGCGGTGGACCGGGTGGCGTGGAAGGCGTGGAGTTAGAGCACCGATGGCACACGGCCCGACGGCAGCGGCACGGCGACAGGGCCCCCGAGCGGAGGAGCACGCATGACCAGACGCGTCGTGATCGCTGAGGACGAGGCGATCATCCGGCTGGACCTGAAGGAGATCCTGGTCGACGAGGGCTTCGACGTGGTCGGCGAGACGGGCCGGGGCGACGATGCGCTGACGCTCGTCGTGGACCGGAGGCCCGACGTGGCCATCCTCGACGTGAAGATGCCGGGCATGGACGGCTTGGCCGTGGCCCGGGCCATCGCCGAGACGGACCAGAAGGTGGCGGTGGTGATCCTGACGGCGTTCAGCCAGCGGGCGCTCATAGACGAAGCCCGTGACGCCGGGGTGGCGGCCTACCTGGTCAAGCCGTTCCAGCGCCACGAGATCGTTCCCGCCATCGAGCAGGCGGTGGCGAAGTGCGCCGAGGAATGGGCGATCGACGACGAGGTGGCGAGCAGGGATGCCCATCGGGACGGCGGGACGTCGATCGCCGAGGACAAGCTCGAGACGAGAAGGCTCGTGGATGGGGCGAAGGAGGTCCTCATGGAGCGCTACGGCCTGAGCGAGAGCGACGCGTTCGGGTTCGTCCAGCGCACGGCGATGGGGAGCCGGAGCCGGATGAGCGACGTGGCCCGCCAGGTGCTCGATGGCACGCTCACGCCGTAGCGTGGCCGGGGCCCGGCGGTGACGTCCACCCCGGCACAGGAGGCTCCCGGGCCGGTCGGGCCGCTCCTGGTGCTGGACGGGATGTCCCTGGCGTTCCGGGCCTACTTCGCGCTCCCGCCCGAGCTCGCCACCAGCACCGGGGTGGTGACGAACGCTCTCCACGGCTTCGTCTCCATGCTCTCGAACCTGGTGCGGGACCATCACCCGACGGCGCTGGCGGTAGCCTTCGACCTCCCGGGGCCCACGTTCCGGGACGCGCTGGTCGAGGAGTACAAGGGTGGGCGGGCCGCGACGCCCGAGGACCTGTTGCCGCAGTTCGACATGATCGAGACGGTGGTCGCCAGCCTTGCCATCCCGGTGATCTCGGCTGAAGGGTATGAGGCGGACGACGTGCTGGCCACGCTGGCCACGCGAGCCCGGGACCGGCACCGCCCCGTCGTGGTGGTCACCGGAGATCGTGACTCCTACCAGCTCGTCGAGGATCCCTACGTCCGAGTGCTCTACAACCGGCGGGGGGTGAGCGACTACGTGCTCTATGACGAAGAGGGCATCGCTGCCCGCACAGGGGTGCCACCCCGCTCCTATCCGACCCTGGCCGCGCTGCGGGGCGATCCGTCCGACAACCTTCCCGGGGTGCCCGGCGTGGGGGAGAAGACCGCAGCGAAGCTGGTCAACGAGTACGGCGACCTCGACGCTCTCTACGCGCATCTCGACGCCCTGTCCCCGAAGCTGCGGGAGAATCTCCGCGCCCACGAGCAACAGGTCCGCGCCAACGCCCAGGTGATCCCCCTCGTCCGCGACGTGCCGATCGCGGTCCCCGATGCCGATCTGGAGCTGGGTGCCTGGGACGAGGACGAGGTCCGGAACACGTTCGAGGCCTTCGAGCTCCGCACGCTGTGGAACCGGCTCCGTCCCCTGCTGCGGAGCGGCGCGTTCGGCCCTCCGCGGTCCGAGCTGACCGACGGAGGTTCGGCGGAGCGCTCCGAGCTCCAGGTCGGGGACGGCACGGGATCTCCGAGGGCGAAGGGACGCGGGGGTCCGGGCCCGGTGACCGAGGATCCCGTTCCCGGAGGCGGGGTGGCTGTCGGCACAGACCCCGCCGACCTGATGGCGCCGGTCAACGTCACGAGGCCGCTGGCGGTGGGAGAGGCCGTGACGGCACTCGGGGGATTGGGAGCTCGGGCGGCCTCCGGTGGGGCGCCGGTGGCGCTCGTCGCCGTGTCGGGGGCATGGGAGGGCACACCGGGCCGGACGCGCCTCACGCACCTGGCCTTCACGCGGGGTGGCGACTCTGACCAGAGAGCGGGGAAGCGGGGAGCGGTCGACGTGCTCGTCCTCGGCCCGGAGGTCACCGGCCACCTCTACGACGGTGCCTCTGGGGAGGTCACCGGCCTCATCGGCGCTGCCGGCGCCCGGGGGGCGGTGCCGGATGGCACCCCGGAGACTGTTGTCCTCCGCCAGGTGTTGGCGTTGGTGGCGGGTGCCGATGGGCCGGGCGTCGTCGCCCACGACGCCAAGAACCTCATGGACTCCCTCCTGCCGGTGGGGATCGACGTGACCGGCCTGCGGCTCGACACGTCGGTCGCCGCCTACCTGCTCCAGCCGTCGGACGGGCGCTACGGGCTCGCCGACGTCGCCCGGAGGTACCTCGGAGCCGATCTCGATGGGTCGCGGCCGGAGAGCGGGCAGGGACAGGGCGCGCTCGACCTACGGGCCCCGGATTCGCGCCGGGATGCCGGCTCGGCGGGGGACGGTCCGGTGGAGGCAACGGCACTGGCCGCCGCCACGGTCGCCCGCCTCGCTCCCGTGCTCCGGAGCGAGCTGGAGGGCGTCGGCGAGCTCGGGCTGAGCGACGACATCGAGACCCCGCTCGTCCGGGTGCTGGCGAAGATGGAGGTGACCGGGATCGCCGTGGACCCGTCGGTCCTGCGCGCCATCGGCCGAGACCTCGTCGAAGAATGCCGGTCGCTCGAGCATCAGCTCCACGGGCTGGCCGGGGGGCCGTTCAACGTCAACTCGGTCCCCCAGCTCCGGACCGTGCTCTACGAACGCTTGGGGCTCAAGCCGGTACGCAAGACGAAGACCGGGTACTCGACCGATGCTCGGACCCTGGAGCAGCTCCGGGACCAGCACCCCTTCGTGGAGGTGTTGCTCCGGTACCGGGAGGTGGAGAAGCTCCGGTCGACCTACGGGGAGGCG
Source organism: Actinomycetes bacterium (assembly GCA_021820665.1). GTDB lineage: Bacteria > Actinomycetota > Acidimicrobiia > Acidimicrobiales > RAAP-2 > JAKADK01. Next base: position 28,472 of record JAKADK010000025.1, read on the forward strand.
CTCCTCGGTGAGATCGCCGCCGACGGCAGGATCCACGCCACCTTCCACCAGACGGTGGCGCGGACCGGACGGCTGTCGTCGGACCGGCCAAACCTCCACAACATCCCGGTCCGGACACCGGAAGGCCGGCGGTTCAGGGAGGCGTTCGTCCCCGCCGCCGGCTGTCGACTGCTGGTGGCCGACTACGACCAGATCGAGCTGCGGGCGATCGCCCACCTGTCGGGTGACCCTGGGCTCACCGCCGCCTTTGCTGCCGGCAGGGACGTCCACACGATGGTGGCGTCCCGGGTGTTCGGGGTCCCAGAGGGAGAGGTCACGCCGGTGCAGCGGTCCACGGCAAAGATGGTCTCCTACGGGCTCGCCTACGGGATGGAGGCCTACGGGCTCGCCCAACGCCTTGCCGTGCCGGTCGAGGAGGCAGCCGGCATCCTCGGGTCCTTCTTCGAGGCGTTTCCGGCGGTGCGCGCCTCGATGGAGAACGCGGTGGCCGAGGCCAGGGAGCGGGGCTATACGCTGACGGCGTTCGGGAGGCGTCGGGCGCTGCCGGAGCTCCGGTCCTCGGTCTATCAGCTCCGCCAGGCGGCCGAGCGCCAGGCCATGAACGCCGGGATCCAGGGCCTGGCCGCCGACGTGTTCAAGCTGGCCCTCGTCCGGCTGGACCGAGCGCTGGAGGACGAGGGGTGCCGCGCGTCCATCGTGCTCCAGGTCCACGACGAGGTGCTGGTCGAGGTGCCCGTCGACGAGGAGGACCGCGTCTTCGACCTGACGAGGAGCGTGCTCACCGATCCCGTCGAGCTGTCGGTCCCGCTCCCCGTGTCGATGGCGTGGGGAACGTCGTGGGCCGAGGCGAAGGGCGGCTGACCTGCGTCGCCACGGAGTGAGCGGGGCCCACGGTGCTACCATGGTCGGTCGGCTCCCCCGGAGCCGTAGCCTGCACTCGGGTCACCGGCTGGGTGTCCCGATCCTGTCCTGAAAGCGAGCAACCGAGCCCCTATGTCCGACGAGCCTGCAGCACACGGCGGTATGACCGCCACCCTGTCCCCCGAGGCGATGGGTCACTTCGACGACCAGGGGGTCTACGTGCCCCGGTCGATCACCGAGGACGACCTGGGTGGTGCGTCCCTGGAGGACGCCATGGCAGGCACGATCGTCGAGTTCGAAGACGGCGACCTGGTGCAGGGCACGGTGGTGAAGATCGACCGCGACGAGGTGCTCCTCGACATCGGGTTCAAGTCCGAGGGCGTCATCCCCGTCCGGGAGCTCTCCATCCGCAACGACGTCGATCCGTCGGAGATCGTCTCGATCGGCGATGCGGTTGAGGCTCTCGTCCTCCAGAAGGAGGACAAGGAAGGCCGGCTCATCCTGTCGAAGAAGCGGGCGCAGTACGAGCGGGCCTGGGGCACGATCGAGAAGCTGAAGGAAGCCAACCAGGTGGTGAGCGGCCCGGTGATCGAAGTGGTCAAAGGTGGGCTCATCGTGGACATCGGGCTCCGCGGCTTCCTTCCGGCGTCGCTGGTGGAGCTTCGCAGGGTGCGCGAGCTCCAGCCCTACGTGGGCAAGACGATCGAGGCGAAGATCATCGAGCTGGACCGGAACCGCAACAACGTCGTCCTGTCCCGCCGGGCGTGGCTGGAGGAGACCCAGAAGGAGCAGCGCGGCGAGTTCCTCGTCAACCTCAAACCGGGGGAGCGGCGCCGGGGCGTGGTGTCCTCCGTCGTCAACTTCGGCGCCTTCGTGGACCTGGGCGGCATGGACGGTCTCGTCCACGTCTCCGAGCTGTCCTGGAAGCACGTGGACCATCCCTCCTCGGTGGTGTCGGTGGGCGACGAGATCGAGGTCGAGGTGCTGGATGTCGATCTCTCCAAGGAACGGATCAGCCTGTCGTTGAAGGCCACGCAGACCGATCCGTGGCAGGACTTCGCCAACTCGCACCAGGTCGGCGAGCTGGTCTACGGCCGGATCACCAAGCTCGTGCCCTTCGGGTCGTTCGTGCAGGTGGGGGACGGTATCGAGGGCCTGGTGCACATCTCGGAGATGGCGGTCCACCACGTGGACCTCCCCGAGCAGGTGGTGACGCCCGGCGAGGAGCTGTGGGTGAAGATCATTGACATCGACCTCCAGCGTCGGCGCATCAGCCTCTCGATCAAGCAGGCGGCCGAGGGCGGGGAGGTCTCCGAGGAGTACCGGGAGGCCTTTGGCGAGCACGCCTACGACGAGCAGGGGAACTACATCGGCCCCTTCGAGTTCGCCGAGGCGGAGTTCACGCCGGAGACCGAGGCCCAGGCGGCCTGGGCGGAGTACGTGGCCGAGCACGGGGTGGCAGAGGCACCGGCAGCCGATCCGGTAGGCGGGGCCGGGGACGTGGCCGGAGCGGTCGCGGACGAGGCGATCGGCACCAGCGAGGCCTGATCGGCCCGACCGCTCGTTGGCGGTGACGCCGGTGTCTCCAGGTCGACGATGCACCGTCGGCCGTCGTTCACGGGGGCCGACGCCGCCGTGAAGCGGGATCGCGACGGCGGGGACTGTCCGCACTATGGGCGTCGCGACGCCGCGCGCGATCTCCTGGGCATCGCCTGGGTGCTCGGTGCCTGCGCGGCCCTGGTCTACCCGGCGCTGCACCACGGTCCGCTCCTCGGGCCGTACGACCTCCTGCGCACGGCCGGTCACGGCCTGACCACGCGTCCCGGCGCCGTCGTCCGCGTCCCGGACAACTCGGACGTCATCGACCAGATGATCCCCTGGACGATGGTCGCCTGGGGGCAGGTCCATGCGGGGCACCTGCCGCTGTGGAACCCCTTCGGTGGTCTGGGCACGCCACTGGCGTTCAATTGGCAGTCCGCGGCCTTCGCCTTTTCCACACTGGTCGCGTACCTGGCTCCCTTGCGCATGGCGTTCACGGTCTCTGTGCTCACCAGTCTCGGCATCGCCGGCGCAGGAGCGTACGTGCTCGGTCGGGTGCTCGGCCTCGGGGTGACGGGATCGGCCACGGTCGGGACGATCTTCGCGCTGAGCGGGCCCTCCGCCGCGTGGCTCGGGTACCCGTTCGCCGCCGTCAACTGCTGGGCAGGATGGCTTCTCGCCTTCGGCATCCTCGCCGTGCGAGGCCGACGACCCATGCTCGCGATTGCCGGTGTGGCCGCAGCCACCGCCTGTGTTCTCTACGGTGGCCAGCCCGAGGGCGCGGCGCTCCTCCTCGGGTCGGTCGCCGTGTTCTTCGTCGTCGTGCTCCTGGCGCGGGCGGCATGGCTCGGCGGTTCGGGTCCGATCCGTGACCCAGGCGTACGCGTGGTGGCAGGAGTGGTTGCCGGGGTGGGCCTTGCCCTCCCTCTCCTGCTGCCTGCCCTTGCCGTCACCCAGCGATCTATCCGTGCCGTGGCGCCTGGAACGCAGGCGTTCCCGGCCCACCAGCTTGCCTATCTCCTGTTCCAAGGGTACGACGGCCTTCCCCTCGCGGGGAACGGCGGTTACGGCGCGTCGGCCTTCTTCTATACCGAGACGGCGGCGTATGTCGGCGTGAGCGCACTGGTCCTCGCCGGCTTGGGTGTCGTCGTTCGGCGCCGTCGGACCGAAGTGTGGGCCTTCGCGGCCGTGGTGGGGGTGTGCCTGGTGCTCGTGTTCGTCGGGCCAGTGGACCGGGCACTCGACCGGCTCCCGCTGGCGGGCAGCGTGACCTGGTGGCGGGCGCTCATGCCGTTGGCGCTCGCCGTCGCCGCCCTGGCCGGCCTGGCGGTCGACGCCGTCGTCCGCCAGGCCGACCTTCGACGCTCGGCCCGATGGCTGGGAGTGGCGTTCGGCGCGGGATCGATGGTCGTGGCCGCCTTGTGGCTGTTCGGCCGGGGCGGCCTGCACGGCAGTGTCCTGGCCACTCGGGACGACAGCTTCCGTTGGCAGGTCGTCTGTCTGGCCGTGGGGCTCGTGGCAGCGCTCGGTCTGTGGTTCGCGGGCCGGTCGCGCCGTGCAGCGCGGTCCGCGGCGGCGGCGAGCGTGACCGTCGGCCTGGCACTGGCGGTCTCGGTGACGGCGTTTCTCGTCGGGGCCGGAGCGCCGCTCGTCCAGTCGAGCTCGGCGGGCTTTCCTGAGGCACCGGCCATGCATGCGCTCAAAGCGGCGGTCGGGTCGGCGACTGTGGGCTTCGGACCGGGTGGTTGCACGCTCGGGATCGAGCCGAACGTCAACGACGCCTACGGCGTGCACGAGCTGGCGGTCTACGACGCGAGCCTTCCCGCCGACTACTTCACCGCGTGGCCGCGTATGACGGGAACCTCGCCTGGGATCGCGGCCTTCTACACGTTCTGCCCGGTGATCGCGTCCACGGTTGTCGCCAAGGAGTTCGGTGTCGGGTTCCTGCTGGAGAGGGCTGGTGTCCCCGGGCCGGCCGGTACTGCTTTCGTACGCCGAGTCGGCGACGAAGCGCTCTGGCGGGTGTCGGGGTCCGGGCAGGCGACCGTGACGCCGCTCGCACATGGCCACCTCCCGCCGGTGTCGGCTGATGGCCGTCCGGTTCCCGTTGACCACCCGAGCCCCAGGACGTGGCAGATCTCCGTTGCGACGCCCCGGTCGTCACTGCTCCGTCTCCACCTCACCGACGTGCCCGGGTGGCACGCCACCATCGACGGGCGACCGTTGTCCTTGCTCAGCGACGGGGGGATGATGCTCGAAGCTCGCATCCCCCCGGGCCGGCACTCGGTGGTGCTCACGTACTGGCCGGTCGGCATCACGGAGGGTCTCGTCGCCGCCGGCGCGTGCCTTGTCGGCCTGGTCGTTGCCGTCGTGGTGGAACAACTACGCCGCCGGTCTTCGGCGGCGTAGTGTCGTCAGCCCTCCTGCCGGACGCCGGTTCGACGGCGTCGGAGGTCGACGGCAACGCCGACGGCGAGTCCCATCGCGCTGAGCCCGGCCCCGATGAGCCCGATGGTGAGGTACGGAGGCCAGTAGGTGATGACGACGTCGTGACGCCCGGCGGGAACCAGCGTCTCCAACATGAGGCCCGCGTACCGCTGCAGCCTGAGTGGTCGGCCGTCGATGGTGGCGTGCCACCCGGGCACGTCACTGAGGTGGAGACGCAGGACCGAGCGATGCGAGGCGCGGTAGGTGACCGACCACGTAGACGGGTTCGGGTAGGCAACAGTGACGGGCCGGCCGAAGGCGGTAGCAGGCGGAAGACGGGAACCCGGGAGCGGGGTAAGCGTCGCCGCTCCCGCTCCAGGCACCCTGTAGAGCGACTCGTCCCCAAGGCGCCGCACGAACACCGTGCCTGGAGGTCCGGAGCCGTTCCCCTGCTCGAGCACGTACCCGACGCCGAACTCACGTGCGACGGACGCGGTGGAGATGACCGGACAGAAGAGATAGAGGATGTTGAACCCCGGGGGCGTGCCTACGACCTGCTGCCAGCCAGTGAAGTAGCTGGCAGGCAGGCTGGGGTCGTAGTCGGCGAGCTCGTGGACCCCATAGGCGTCGTTCACGTCAGGATCGAGCCCGAGCCCGCAGAGGGTCGAACCGAAACCGACCGTGGCCGTGCCGACGGTTCGGGCGTAGGCGCGCACCACTGGTGAGCTGGGGAGGCCACGGGGGCTCGACTGGACAAGGGGTGCACCGGCGGTGAGGAGGAAGGCGGTCTCGGTGGCGAGGAGCACCAGGCCGGCAACAGGGGCCGCGTAGCGGTTCTGCCCGTGAGAGATGGTTGGCGAGCGGACCCGGCTGGTCGACCAGAGCAGGGCGGCGACTCCCAGTCCGGCGAGCAGGCATCCTGCTGGCCACACGAAGCTCGCGTCGCGTGCTTCCAGCCGGTTGCCATGGAGGCCGCCGCGATCGAAGAGCCAGAGTGCAGCGAGCACGGCGGCAGCGGATCCGAACCCCGCTCCTAGCCAGCGTGCGGTGCGAGCATGATCGGCTTGCCGGACGACAGCGTCGACTCCAGATCCCGCCAGGACGGCGATCACCAAGGCGAGCGGCATCAGAGCCCGCCACCACGAGACGGTGCCCACCAGGGGGATGTGGTCGACGAGGGCATCGAGCGGACCGAAGTAGGCGAGGGCGAGGCAGATGGCAGCGACGGCCGCGAGTGCCCGGATCTCCGGTCGGCGCCATCGGACGACGATGGCAATCAGGGCGAGCACGAGGGCGGTCGTCCCCACGTATGCCGCCGTCTCGTTGTAGAGGTGTCCGGACAGCCCGAACTTCGCCACTCCTGGCAGCGGGAGGCCGTCGTACCCCTGGAACGCAAGATAGGCAAGCAGGTGGCTCGGCAGCGCCTGGGTGAGCGGCGCAACCCGACGGATCGAGAGGGCCGAGAGCTGGGTGCCGGGAAGGACGAGCGGGAGCGCGAGCCCGACGCCGGCGATCGTCGCGCCGACCAGGCGGAGGGCAGGGGCGCGGGTCGCCGCCCACCCCCGCCGCCCGACATCGTGGACGAGCACGAGCCCGAAGAAGGTCCCGACCGCCAGCATCAGCACCGTCGCCCCTTCTGGTTGACCGCCGTAGAGCGCCCCGGCGATGCTCGAAGCCATGGCCACCGTGGCCCACGTCGGCCGTCGAGCCCGGATGGCGAGGATGCCGAATGCGAAGATCCAGCCGGCCCAGCAGTTGACCGAGGCGAACGGGAACCCCAGCCAGGCGGCGAAGGGACCGCTGAGGACGAAGACGGTCCCGACCGTCGCGGCGCCGGTTACGCCCAGCCGCAGCACTCGCGCGAGCACGTAGGCGCCACTGGCGGCGACGAGCACGTTGATGGCGATCGCCACCGTGAACGCCAATCGCAGGGGAACGAGGTAGGTGACGAGCGAGGACAGGGAGAACGGCGCCGATTGCCAGTTGAACGCCAGTGGCGTTCCCAGACCGCTGTACGGGTTCCACAGCGGCAGATGACCGTGGTGGACTTGCTCCCAGGCCAGGCGCGTCCAGGGGATCATCTGACCGATGAGGTCCGACGTCTGTTCGACGGCTCCGGGGACCCCGGGCCGCGTCGTGAGCCCGTGGTTCGGCATGGCGAGAATCTGATAGGAACCGAGATAGACACCGTGGAGGAGCGCCGGCACGAGCACGGCGAGCCCGGCGGCGGACACCCACATCAGGCCGAGAACGTCCCGCCGCGTGAACCGGGTGGGAGCCCCGTCGAGAACGTCGCCTCGCGTCGTGGCGCTCGGACGCGGTCTCGGCATTGCGCCACGGTACTCCGTTGCGATCGGGGAACGTCCTCGGTTGCTCGGGCTAGCCTCACCCCATGGCGAGCCGGCAACCCGAGGCTCCGGCTGGCCCGGGACCGGGCCGGACGGCAGGGAGCGCGACACCGCTTGCCACCCCTCATGCCACCCGGCCCCGGGCGCTCGCCTTCTACCTACCCCAGTTCCACCCCATCCCCGAGAACGACGAGTGGTGGGGGAAGGGCTTCACCGAGTGGCGCAACGTGGCCCGGGCCCGACC